>JAOZQF010000174.1 GCA_029932345.1 Desulfuromusa sp.
TTGATCGAGCCGTCGGTATCCTCATTGGTGATGATGGTATCGTCAACGACATCAACAATCGCATTCACCGTCACGTTGACAGTGGCCGTTTCGGTATCGCCAGCCGCGGTGGTGACGGTATAGGTAAATGAATCCGTACCGTTAAAATCTGTGTTCGGTGTATAGGTCACGGTTCCATCAGCGAGGAATGCGACCGATCCAGTCGTTCCCTGGGTCACCGCAGTGAGATTGGCCCCGGCACCAAAAGAATCGTTGGCCATGACATTGATCGAGCCGTCGGTATCCTCATTGGTGATGATGGTATCGTCAACGACATCAATCACCGGTGTGACCGCTACCTGCACGACCACATTGCTGATGGAGACTGCGTCGTCATCATCTTTGGCAACAACTTCAAAGGCATCCAAGGTGCCATTGGCATCACCGGCTGGTGTCCAATAGGCATGATGGGTGGCGTCGATGGTGTCATTGGTGGTGGCTGCCCAAGCTGTGGCTGCCCCTGCATCGGTACCGATCTTGAGAGTGCCACTGCTGACCAGCTGCACCACAAAAGCATCGATCGTGCCGTCCACATCCGCCTCATCACCCTGAGCTTTGAGTTCTGCCAGGGTGATTTCCACCTCGGTGTCTTCAAGTGTAGTTTCGACCATGGTGGTGAAGCTGGTGAGGGTCGGCGCATCATTGGTGCCGGTAATCGTGATGGTCACCGTTGCGGTATCGAAGCCGCCGTTGTTATCGGTCAGGGTGTAAGTGAAAGTATCGATCGCCGTCTCGTTAAGCGCCAGATAATCGTAGGCGCTGCCTGGATCGTAACTGACATCGGCACCGGCATTGGTGATTAGCACTGCGCCATGGGTCAAAGTTGTATCAATAGCAGACACTGTATGGGTGTCGCTGGTATCGAGATCAGTATCGTTGGCAAGGACATCGATGGTGATGACTGCATTCTCAGTGATTGCCGCGGTATCGGCCACAGCCACCGGCGCATCGTTGACTCCGGTGATATTGATAGTCTGGTTGTTGCTGCCTTGTTCCGAGCTGCCGTCACCGGTGAGACCCGGATCGGTACCGATATTACCCAGGTCATTCACCTCGACTGTGATGGTGGTGCTGGCAGACGGGGTGTCGGAACTGTTAAAATAGGTAATGGTTCCAGTGCCAGCACCGGTCAACAGGTTATCCAGTTGCGCGATGGTGCCGGAGAGCTGTACCGTCCCGGTGCCGTCACCGGAATTGATGGTGACCCCGGAGTCGCCGACTACTACAGTCAGGCTGCCTTCGCCCACGCTTAGTGTGGCTACTGCGCCGCTGTTGGCTTCATCGCCATCGGCGACACTGAAACCCGTGCCTTCGATACTTAAGTTCGTCTGCTCGGTGGCGCTTAGGGCACCGGCCGGTGCGGCGACCACCGGGGCATCGTTAACTGCCGTGATGGTGACGGTGGTACTGCCGGTAGCAGTGTCTGCCCCGTGACTAAAGCTCCAGTCAATTTGTGCTGAAGCTGGCGGTGCGTCACTACTGTTGCTGTAGGTGATCTGCTGGAGAACTTTATCGACGTCCGCTGAGGTTGGGATCTCTATTGTGTCAGAGAAGGTGATGACTAGTTGCCCCGGCGTCGTTGTGATATCAAAGGTGGCGATCACTCCTGATGCGTTGCTCAGGTCGGATCCGCTTAGCGTGATCCCGTTACCGTTATTGAAGCTGAAAATATCTTCATTGCTGGCAGTGCCATTACGCACTAGGGTCAGGCTGCTTCCTGAGTAGTTACCTGCTCCGCCATTGAATCTATCCAGATCGTAATCATCGATGCTGACATTGGCATCCAGTACTACGGCTGCACCGTCTTCGGTGAAGTTGGGGGCACCATCCAGAGAGGTGAATCTCAGTTCCGTGCTGGAAACTGACAGACCGATGGCGTTGATATTCTCATTTGCTAAACCCAGGTTAGGTTCGGCTCCTTGCATGAGTAAGATGGCATTTGCAGCGGTACTAGCGCCAGTCGCGGAAACATCCAGATAGAAAATATCACTTTCCTTTGTGACTAAATCGTTTCCACCAACATGGTCTTTATCATGATCCAATGTTACCAGGATGTTTCCAGAATTTAATGTGATCCCACCGATGTTTGTTTCACCTTCTATCAGTTCCAGCCCCTGAATCTGTGTATCTATACCGATATTCTTACCATCTATCAGTAGTTGCTTGGTGTCTAGGTCAGCATCATATGTATAAATATTTTCGTGGTCACCAGGACCGGAGTGAGCGATCAGGAAATCGCCTGCAAAAACAGTCGTAGCCCCTATGGTGGTATTGGTTTCCACTAGGGTGAACGCGTGTATGTTGACGCCACCAAGCACGTTTGTCTTCAACATTGTAAACTTACCGGCACCATAGTCTCCTGCGATATCGGGTCGAAAGAGGACGATATCGTGGTTGTCTATTTCAAGCTCGACGTTGTCACTGCTGGTAAGGGTCTCTGAGTCGCGGGAGGTAAATAATAGATCTCCCGCCTGTAAATTTTGACCGGCTACGGTTATCGTGTCGGTCACATAGTGCACTCCATACATTTTTGCATTGTCATCGTCGGTGAAGTTCTCAAGGGAGAACATCAGACTGAGGTCTCCATCCGTGGTGGTGTGACCTGCAGTGCCGTCTTCCAGCTTAAAAACGTCTCCGCCAAAATTCAGGACATCACCGGCCGACCAGGCTTCGAGACTTGGGGTGGCGCCGGTATTGGTTACATCATTATCTGTTGATATTATCAGCCGCAGATCGGTGGTGGGATCTAGGGAATTAATCCCTCTTACTGCGACAGTGGAGCTGATATCTAATAACGAGGTGTTGTTTGTACTGCCGCTGTCCTGCAGGCTTGTCAGTGTTACCGTGCGGGTCGCTTTGGTGGAGTCGGTTTTGGTGTTCTCATAGCTCAGACCTTCTACCAGGGTTTGGGCGTCGGTAGTGGAAGTGCCGGCGATGTCCAAGGTCACTGTGGCAGTTGTTCCGAGAAGGGTGACGCTGTAGGTACCCAAGCCGAAGGTGACGTTGGTGTGATTAGTCAGGTCCACGGCGGTGTCGTCGATGTAGATGATCTCATCGGAACCGTCGGTGACGTTAGTGACGGTGAAGACCAGTTGTTCAATGGTTTGGCCGACTTCTACGGTGCTGATGATGCAGACGTTGCCGATGACGATGTCGTCGTTGAAGAGTCTCTGTGCCGCCTGATCTACCCGGTAAGTTGGATTAAGGGCTTCGGCTGTGAGGGTGGGGGCATCATTGGTGCCGTCGATGGTGATCGTTACTGTTTGGCTATCTGTAGCACCACTGCTGTCGGTGACTTGAATCGTGTAGGTCAGAGTCAAACTTTGGGTCTCATCCAGATAGTTGAAAGCCTCGGTACCGGAGTCAAAACTCCAGTCCAGAGTATCGGTGGTCTCGGCATTAGTCAGATCACCGGTTACATTCATCATCGCCAGTAAAGTGTTGTTATCGATCCCGGAAGTGTCGCCGCTCTCAACCACACTTAACACTGTCGAGGTGACGGTGTTGGTGGTATCGATGTCGGTCAGGGTCAGGGTGTCTGTAAACGTCAGACCAGCATCGGTCTCGGTCAAGATCTCGGCCGCACTGTCGCCTGCTTCAACAGTGATCACCGGCGCATCGTTCACAGCATTAACCGTGACGTTAACCGTTGCCGTTTCAGTCACGCCACCGGAAGTGACGGTATAAGTATAGGAGTCAGAGCCATTATAGT
>JAOZQF010000175.1 GCA_029932345.1 Desulfuromusa sp.
AATGAACTTTTTATCAATTTTGAATACAAGGCGGTTGGTAAGCTGAAGCAGGATAAATTAAACGAAGATGCTATCGCCAAAGTTTTTGAGAACCTTGATGATGAAGAATATTTAGCGGCTTTAAGGGTGCTTGCACCAACAGAGAAAAATAAAAAACGAACCCTCTTTGAAAAGCACTTAAAGGCTTATACCAGTAGAAACAGTTTTGATTATTTTATCCATAAAGATCTCGGTGGCTTTTTAGGGCGTGAGTTAGATTTTTATATCAAAAATGAAATCCTCTTTTTAGATGATATTATGGATAGCCCCATTAAGTACGAAGAAGTGATGGTAAAAATTAAAATATTCAAACAGGTAGCACAAAAAATAATTGCCTTTTTAACTCAGCTTGAAGAGTTGCAGAAAAAGTTGTGGAAAAAGAAGAAATTTGTCATTGAGACAAATTACTGCATGACCCTTGATAAAATAGATGAAAAATATTACCCGCAGATTTTAGCTTGCGATGAGCAGTTGGATGAATGGAAACAACTTTTTGATGTAACCGTGAAAACGATTGATGATTTAAACAATGAGCCGTTTCTTGTTTTAGATACCAAGTTCTTTGATCTGAAATTCAAATATCAGTTATTAAGTGAGTTCGATAATCTTGATGAAGAGATTGATGGGGTGTTGATTAATAGTGAGAATTTTGGGGCTTTGAGCTTGTTGCAGGAGAGGTATAGAGAGCAGGTTAAATGTGTGTATATTGATCCACCATACAATACCGGAAACGATGGTTTTTTATATAGTGATAGTTATCAGCATAGTAGCTGGCTTTCACTACTTTACGATAGGATAGAAATATCTAAAATATTTAGTGCAAGTGATGGTGTTTTCTTTTGTAGCATTGATGATAATGAACTTGCGAATATGAGGGTTCTCTTGAATTGTTTGTTTGGTCAAGATGCGTTCAACACACAAATAATTATTCAGTCAAATAAGCGTGGACAGACATATCAGCAAATTGCAAAAACTCATGAATACTTGATTGCGTATAATGTAGGAAAGGATTCTGAGTTTTTTGAACTACCTAAAGAAATCCCCGCAAACGCAACAAAAGATGACCTTGGTGTATATGAATTATGGGAGTTAAGAAACCGTAACCCAAAATTTGGCAGACATAATAGACCTAATCTTTATTACCCATTTTTTTTGAATCCTAATAAACGAAATGAGAATGGATATAGCCCTGTCTCTCTAGAAAAAACGAATTTATTCAATGTGGAAGTATATCCTCTAAATAGTGTTGGTTCAGAATCTTGTTGGAGGTGGGGTATTGAAAAAGTTCGAAATGCTCTTCAACAAAAAGAATTATCTATTTTAGTAGGAAAAGAAAAGAAGGCCGGGGGTTGGAATATTTATCAAAAAGCTCGTAAAAGTTCTACGAAGGCAAAATCTATCTGGAGTGATACTGCAGTCATCAGTGAGCAGGGTACTATTGAGGTTGGTAGGATGGGTTTTTTAGAATTTGGGTTTCCAAAGCCTCTAGCATTAATTCAAAAAGCTCTAATGGTTGGGACTAAAAATAATGGATTAATCCTCGACTACTTCGCAGGCTCAGGAACCACAGCCCACGCAGTAATCAACCTAAACCGTGATGACAACGGAAGCCGTAAATATCTCTTGGTAGAAATGGGCGAATATTTTGACACCGTTACCAAACCACGAGTACAAAAAGTTATCTATTCAGATAGTTGGAAAGACGGCAAGCCAACCACTAAAAATGGAATCTCGCAAATATTCAAATACTTCAAACTTGAAAGCTACGAAGACACCCTCAATAATCTTGAGTTCAAAAGAACAGAAGATCAACAGATAAGCATTGATACCTTCCTGGATGCCAAAGAAGATTACATTCTCAACTACTCTTTAGATGAAGAAAGCCAAGGCTCACTTCTCAATATCGACACCTTCAAAACTCCTTTTGATTATAAACTCAAAATTGCTACTTCAAGTGTTGGCGAAACAAAAGATACGGCGGTTGATCTGGTAGAAACCTTTAATTACCTGCTTGGTCTGGTTGTAAAACGGATAGAAATACTCAAAGGCTATCTTGTTGTTGAAGGTCAAAACCTCAAAAAAGAAAAAATCCTTATTTTTTGGCGGGATGGACAAACCAGCAACCAGTTAAATGAGTTTTTTGAAAAGATGGACTGGACGGTTTACGACAGGGAGTTTGATACCATCTATGTAAATGGCGACAACAACTTGGCTACTCTCCAAAAAGATGAGACCGACTTCAAGGTGAAATTGATTGAAGAAGAGTTCAAAAAGCTGATGTTTGGAGAGTCGCGATGAAAAAAACAGAGTTGCTGGAGCGAATCACCAACGGTGAAGATAGCTATACCCAGTTTAAGGTCAATATAACCAACAGCGATAAATTAGCGGGTGAGTTGGTTGCATTTTCAAATGCCAGAGGTGGACTGCTTATCATTGGTGTGGATGATAAGGGGACGATCTCTGAGTTGCCCGATGAAGACATAAGAAGAATCAATCAGCTTATCGGTAATGTTATCAATACATGCGTAATCCCACCTATTTATCCCCTTGTAAAAATAGAGAAAATTGAAGATAAAAAGATACTTACGGTTGAAATTGATGAGGGAAGCAATAAGCCTTACTCCACAAATGGGGGGATTTATCTGACCAAGGCAGGCAGTGACAAAAGAAAAATATCACCACAAGAACTGAGACGATTATTCGCAGAATCTAAAAATCTTTATCCCGATGAAGAGATTGTCCATAACAGCGGTATTGATGATCTGAATATCCACAAATTAAGAAAATTTCTAAAAGAGGACAATATCGGAGTTTTAAAAAAATTAGATAATAATGAATTGAATTTAGAAACTGTTTTGAACAATTTAGAACTGTTTAGGGATAATCATCTTACCTTGGCGGGCAATCTGCTCTTCGGAGAAACCCCGCAACGTTTCAATCCATCCTTTTTTATCGATTGCTGTTATTTCGATGGCAACGATGTTTCAGTGACCAAATTTATCTCGAAAAAAACGATTAATGGGACATTCGATGAGCTTTACGAAGATAGTTTTCGTTTTGTTGTTAGCCAGCTACGAACATATCAAGTCGAGAAAGATTTTAATTCAACCGGCGAATTAGAGATAAAAGAGGAAGTATTAAGTGAGCTAATCGTCAATGCTTTAATTCACCGAAATTATTACATTCAGTCATCAATCAAAGTTTTCATTTTTCACAACCGTATTGAAATAATCAGCCCAGGCAAGCTAACCAACTCCTTAACGGTAGACAAAATCAAAAATGGTATCGCCGTTCATAGAAACCCTATTTTAAGTTCTATTAGTAAAAACCTATTGCCGTACACGGGTTATGGCAGTGGCATTAAAAGAGTACTCGCTCTTAATCCATCGGTAGAATTTATAAATAATATCGATATGGAACAATTTAAATGCGTTATATCTCGGGACGAAGCTGAAATAAACGCAAATGTCCCTGTAAATGTCCCTGTAAATGTCCCTGTAAATGTCCCTGTAAAAAGGATTGAAACAGTTTTTAATCTTATTAAGAATAACAATCAAATAACTTCGGCACAAATTGCAGAGGACCTTGGGGTTTCAGATAAGACCATAAAGCGCGAGATCGCCCAACTTAAAAATGATAATA
>JAOZQF010000176.1 GCA_029932345.1 Desulfuromusa sp.
GATCTCTGAATGAATTATGGACCAATGGAGGTCTGCTTTACTCAAAATCTTTCCGCTAGAACTTGAGAAAATAGTGCGGAGAGGGAAAACCTCTCCGCACTTCCTTTT
Organism: Desulfuromusa sp.; assembly: GCA_029932345.1. Lineage (GTDB taxonomy): Bacteria > Desulfobacterota > Desulfuromonadia > Desulfuromonadales > Geopsychrobacteraceae > Desulfuromusa. The sequence goes on from JAOZQF010000176.1 coordinate 109, forward strand.
CGTATCTCTTCGCCTGCCGATTTAAGTACCAACAGCCTGCTAAAAATTGAGTGAAGTATGATCACCGTTAAAGAACTGATTTATGATTCGTCATATCGTGCAAAAATCACTCAGGGGTTAGCCATACTGGTTGTTTTCGGTACGGGGTATTATCTGTACTCTAATATTGTCACTAATCTTCATGAGATGGATCTCCCCTTCGGATTCGATTTCTTCAATTCTACAGCCGGGTTTGATATTGGCTGGTCAATCGTCCCCTATGATCCAAGTATGTCCTACGGTCGGGTCTATCTCGTCGGAATACTCAATACCCTGATTTTATCGGCACTGATTATTCTTTTTTCAACGTTGCTCGGTTTTGTCGTCGGTATTATGCGACTATCACGTAACCTGTTGGTTGCTCAACTTGCCCGCTGGTATGTCGAGTTTGTTCGTAATGTGCCACTGCTGATTCAAATTGTATTCTGGTTTATCGTCGTTTTTTCCACCCTTCCGGGACCTAAACAGGGTTTTGGTTTTTTAAATCTCTTTTTTCTCAACAATCGGGGCTTTTATCTCCCTGCACCGGTCTTAGAAGCAAATTTCAGCTGGACTTTAATGGCCATTGTTTTTGCCGCTATCTGTTCATTCTTTTTGCGTACATGGTCGCGCAACTATCGACGCCAGAGTGGCAAACATAAAGCTGTTTATCGACCCGCTATTTTTACTCTGCTTATTTTAGTGGGGGTGGTTTTTATCACAACCGGAAAACCACTACATTGGTCTGTCCCAACCTTGCAAGGATTCAATTACCAAGACGGATTCTACTTCCCTGTTGCCTTTATGGCCGCGTTTATTTCCATGACAATATATCGTTCCGCAACTATTGGTGAAATGGTTCGTGCCGGTATTCAGTCGATCGATTCGGGTCAGCGGGAGGCGGCAATAGCGATTGGTTTTCCCCCTTTTAAAACGCTACGGCTAGTGGTTATCCCCCAGGCCGCACGAGCGATTTTGCCGCCAATGATTAATGCCTGGCTGACAACCGTGAAAGAGTCTTCCTTGGCCGTCGCGGTTGGTTTTCCGGAACTGGTCTCAGTTTATATGCAGACCTCACTCAACCAAACGGGGCGCGCAATCGAAATTGTTATCATGGTGATGGGTTTTTACATGATTACCAGCCTGCTAATTTCATTTTTGTTGAATTTGTATAATAAACGAATCCAACTGAAGGGGGGGTAATTTGGACAATCAATCGACTCCAAAAACTGAATTGTTGGAATTTATTCCTCAGCCAAGTCGCCCTCCGGTAATCACCACCGATGGTTTGATTGGCAGCCTGAAGAAGCATCTGTTCAGTAACATTTGGAATACCCTGCTAACAATTTCTGTCTTCACTCTGCTTTTTATGCTGATAAAACCTTTTCTGGAGTGGGCTGTTTTTGATGCAGTCTGGTCAGCCGCCAATCGTCGTGAGTGTCTGAACGCCAGTCCTGACGGGGCCTGTTGGCCGGGGGTTATTGACTGGGTTAACGGCCTGATCTATGGTCGTTATCCGGGCGATCAGCAGTGGCGAGTCAATCTTGGATTTGGTCTTGGTCTTATCTGGCTCGTGCCGTTGGCGTTTAAACAAGTGCAACAAAAAATATTGATTGCGCTGAGTGCCATCATATTATTTCCCTTTCTAGCTAATTATCTGTTTTTAGGCGGAAGTGATCACCGGTTTAACTACATTGTCGCCTGTGTCGCCTTGGCTTATCTGTTGATATTGTATGTCAATATTGCTTTAACTTCCCTGGGTCATAAAACTCCCGGAGAATCCTTGGAGCTATTAATCGGACGCTTTTACCAAAAAAGAGCCGCTCTTTTGGGGCGCTTGTTATTCTGGTTGATAGTGACAGTTCCAATTATTTTCACCTTTCGGAACCTGACTCTGGTTCTGGTTGAAGTTGATGCCTGGGGCGGTCTTTTTCTGACCTTGATTATTTCCGGATTCTCTATTGTGATGGCGTTACCGATTGGTATTCTTCTGGCGCTGGGCCGGCGTTCCCATATGCCCGTATTTAAGTGGCTTTCAATTTGTATCATTGAACTGGTTCGATCAGTTCCACTGATCACGGTTTTGTTCATGTCAGTCACCATGCTGCCGTTATTTTTCCCCAATACGATTCAACTTAATAAACTGGCTCAAGTACTTGTAGCCGTATGCGTGTTCGCCGGTGCGTACATGGCAGAAACCGTGAGGGGTGGCTTGCAGGGGATCCCTCCGGGGCAATTTGAAGCGGCTAAATCAGTGGGTTTAGGTTATTGGTATACCATGGCCTTTATTATTTTACCTCAAGCATTGAGAGCCATGATTCCCAATATTGTCACTTCATTTATCAGTTTGTTTAAAGACACAACCTTGGTATCAATCATCGGGCTCTTTGATATTATGTTGATGGCCAGAAATATCTCAATTGATAAAAATTGGCTTGGTTTGCACACTGAACCGCTGATCGCCATTTCCATATTGTTCTTTGTTTTCTGTTACTCCATGTCGCAATACAGTCATCGACTGGAAAAAAAGTTAAAGAAAAGTAGATAAGTATGAGCAGTGAAGTGGACAATAAATTATCTGGAGATGATATGTCTGGCAGAACGGCAATCGAGATCAGCGGCCTGAATAAGTGGTTTGATGATTTTCACGTTTTGAAAGATATTTCACTGACGGTTTTAGAAAAAGAAATTATTGTTATTTGCGGTCCTTCTGGATCGGGAAAATCAACTTTAATTCGTTGTATTAATCATCTGGAAAAGCATCAAGAGGGATCGATTTCTATCTTTGGTGAAAAACTGGAAAATGATAAAAAAAGTGCCAATATCATCCGTACAAATGTTGGTATGCTATTCCAAAATTTTAATTTGTTTCCCCATCTGACGGTATTGGAAAACTGTACCCTTGGGCCAATCTGGTTGCGTAAGATCCCTGAATTTAAAGCCATTGAACAATCAACCACCATCCTGGACCGAGTGGGAATTGCTGATTTGGCAGCAAAGTATCCCGGGCAAATATCGGGGGGACAAAAGCAACGGGTGGCGATTGCTCGCTCTCTGGCTATGGAACCTAAAATTATGTTGTTTGATGAGCCAACCTCTGCCCTGGATCCGGAGATGATTAAAGAGGTTCTGGACGTGATGATCGATCTGGCTAAGTCGGGAATGACGATGCTGTGTGTTACTCACGAAATGCAATTTGCCCAGCAAGTTGCTGATCGAGTGATATTTATGGCAGAGGGGGAAATTGTTGAGATGGGTCCTCCGGATCAAGTCCTCAAAAATCCCAAGTGGGATCGAACCAGCCAATTTTTAGAGCATATTTTAACTCATTAATTCTGGCGTCAAAAAAATCTACCTATCACATGGCTGTAACAAGGTCGTTAATTGTTCCGGTTTCAATGTTTCTTATCACACCAATCACCTTATCTACGTCAAAAGAGTCCTGGTAGGGTTGGGAAAGGGTCCTGAACTTATTCTCAATTGCTGGCCAGTGCATCGGATTGGCAGGATCCCCTTCGGGATGTTTTACCCGCTTGGTGTAGGTTTTATTTC
>JAOZQF010000177.1 GCA_029932345.1 Desulfuromusa sp.
ATCGTGATGAGCGTCCGGGAATTAAATTTAAAGATGCCGACCTGATCGGGATTCCCTTGCGGGTGACGGTGGGTGCACGCAATCTAAAAGAGGGGAATGTTGAACTGAAAATCAGAAAGAGTGGTACAATGTCGATGTTTTTACTTGATGAGATCACCCCCCAACTACAACAGTTGGTTGCCGAGGGCTTAGCATTTACACCGGAAAAATAATTTATGATTAAACTCAAAATCAATAGCAGTGGTTCTTTGTCGTTACCGGCAGAGATCTATCGACCATTAGGGGGGCAACCCCTGACGGTTATTTCTGCGTCTTCGGCACACTTGCTCCTTGGCCGCCCTGAGCAGGAAGGGGCAGTCCTGATTTCCGGGGTGCTGGAAGAGGGGGCCATTACCGATCTCCTTTCCTACTTCAACATGTTTCGTAAAACCGGTATTCTGACCATTGAACTGGAAGGGGGGGCGAAAGCACTCTATTTCCAGCAGGGCGAGATTGTTTTTGCCACCAGCTCTTTCTTAAGTGAAGATCTGGGTGAAGTACTGTTTTCGCTGGGGAAAATTGAGCGGGATGCACTGCGGGGGTTGCGCTCGTTAGTCAACAAAACGATCTCGCTCGGCAAGTTGCTGGTTGAGCGGGGCATCGTTACTCCCAAAGATCTCTGGTTGGCGGCTCGGAGTCAGGTGGAAAATATTATCTATAACCTTTTCTCCGCCGATTCCGGGGGGTTTTACTTTCAGTCTCTGCCGATTGAACAGGAACAGATTTTACGTCTCTCAATGAGTACGCAGAATATTATCATGGAGGGGTTGCGGCGGCTGGATGAAAGAGCCCTCTATATGCGTAAAATTATCTCTCTTGATTATTTTCCGTTGGAAACTGGCAGGGATGTTGTTGATTTAACTCAGGCTGAAGCACGTTTAATGAATATCACGCAGTCAGGGCAGCAGACCGCTCGGGATTTGTTTCGAAAAGTCGGGTTGCGTGAATATGATGGGATGCGGATCCTCTTTGGTTTGATAGAGAAGCGGTTGATCTGTATGGAAGATACTCCCGCTACGGAAATTGAAGGGCCTCTCGGACAGATTTTAGGAGCCTATAATAGTTTGTTTAAACTTGTTTTTACTCAAGTTCTCAAAATCAGCCCACAGTTTTCGCAGGAAGTGGCACAATTGCTGCGGGAGCTGCCACAACCCTATTCATTTGTTTTGCGAGACGTTGAATTACAGCCTGATGGGACCCTTGACGGCCATCGGATTGTTGCCAATCTGGTTGGCCTGGAAGAGGGGGACAAAGAGAAGCTGTTAGCCGATTCCCTCTGCGAAGTCGCTTTTACTGAAACGATGGCACTACGGCGTGATCTGGATGCTGAGCAGGCCAGACCATTAATTGCCCGGGTGCAGAAGGTGACAACTGAAGTCCGGGAAATGATCGGGAGAAATGGATGAAACAAGAAGTGAGAGAACGGTTAATTTTTGCTCTGGATGTCGATGAGTTTTCTGTAGCAGAAAAATGGGTTCAACAACTGCATGAGAATGTTGGCTTGTTTAAAGTGGGAAAGCAGCTGTTTACCCGTTGCGGTCCTGCTGTTATTGAGATGATTCAAAGGCACGGCAGTGATGTCTTTCTTGATCTTAAATACCATGATATCCCCAATACAGTTGCCAAGGCGGCGGTCGAGGCTTGTAAACTGGGAGTTAAGATCTTCAACGTTCACGCCCTGGGCGGAGCAGAGATGATGCGTAAAACTGTGGCCGAAGTTGATGCTTATTGTGCCGCGACTAAAGCCCCTAAGCCCCAGATGTTGGCGGTAACCATATTGACCTCATCAACCGCTGAGACTCTGCGCGAGGTTGGCATCGATCGACCGGTGGAGGAGATGGTGGTTCGCCTGGCAAAGCTGACTCAGGCTGCCGGGTTTGATGGTGTTGTTGCTTCCCCGAAAGAGGCTGCGCTGATACGAGCAGCTTGTGGAGACGGTTTTGCCATTGTCACCCCCGGGGTGCGCCCGTCTTTCGCTTCTCTTGATGATCAAAAGCGGGTGGCAACTCCAGCAGAGGCGATTGCTGCGGGAGCCACGGCTCTGGTCATTGGTCGCCCCATCTCTGCCGCAACTGACCCTCTGGAAGCGGCAGGAAAAATTCTACTTGAGATTGAGGATGCATTAGTAAGCTGATGGCGGACTATCTTTACGGAATTAATCCGATCAGCGAGGCATTGCTGGGTGAGGGGCGCGAACCGCTGGAACTTTTGGTGGTCAGTGGCGAGCGCAATAACCGACTTGATGATCTGGTTGCCCAGGCAAAAAAAAATCGCTTGAAGATCAACCATTTTGAGCGCCGGGAACTCGATCGGCTGGCTGGTCATACGCGTCATCAGGGGGTTTTGTTAGCACTGACCCCATTCAAATATATAAATTTCGAGGAGCTTTTACGCAGCTGGCGTAGCAGCGGTGAGACCGCTTTTTTTCTCCTGCTTGATGGGATCACCGATCCGCACAATTTTGGGGCGATTCTTCGCAGTGCAGAGGTTGCTGGCTGCCGGGCGGTTATTGTCGCCAAGGACCGTTCCTGCCCGGTCACAGCAGTGGTCGAAAAAACTGCCGCTGGAGCGCTATCCCATCTGCCACTCTGCCAGGTCACCAATCTTTCTCGCACCATCGATGAATTAAAAAGCACCGGGATCTGGTGTTATGGTCTGGCTGGTGACGAAGGGGCTCAAGATCTGTTCTCGGTAGATTTACAGGGGGACCTTGCGTTGGTCGTCGGGAGTGAAGGGAAGGGATTACGGCAGAATATTCGAAACCACTGTGATGCCCTATTGTCAATTCCCATGGCGGGGGAAATTAATTCTCTGAATGCCTCAGTTGCCGCTGGAATTGCCCTCTTTGAGGTTGTCAGGCAGAACCGTTAGGGGGCGATAGAGTTGTCCCTGAAAAAAGCTTATTTTTATCTTGCATTCCAGCTTTTCCTGGGTTATAAGTCCCGTCTTGTGCTGGCGTAGCTCAATTGGCAGAGCACCTCACTTGTAATGAGGATGTTGGGGGTTCAATTCCTCTCGCCAGCTCCAGCAATATTAACAGACCGGTGGTCTGCAATAAAATAGTTTAGATACCCCTTGGAGGGGTTCCCGAGTGGCCAAAGGGACCAGACTGTAAATCTGATGGCGTAGCCTTCGGAGGTTCGAATCCTCCCCCCTCCACCATTTAGAAACCTGCCGGATAAAGCCCGGCTGCTGTGCACCAGGAGGCTGTTAAGCCGATGGAACTGGAGCAGGGTCGTGTGGATCCTTTACCACACATTTGATACGCGCTAGAGCTTGGGCGGGAGTAGCTCAGCTGGCTAGAGCATCAGCCTTCCAAGCTGAGGGTCGCGGGTTCGAATCCCGTTTCCCGCTCCATTTACTCACCGTGAAAAAGAGGATGTTAGGCCCACATAGCTCAGTTGGTAGAGCGCATCCTTGGTAAGGATGAGGTCACCAGTTCAAATCTGGTTGTGGGCTCCAGCTGGTTTTGTCAGGTTAGTGAACTTGTAGGTTGGTTTGTTTTATTTAGAGTTAGCAGTTGTTTCCAGGAAAATTTAAACCGTAGACGTAAAAGACAACAAAGGGAGATTTTATTATGTCCAAGGAAAAGTACGAAAGGACAAAGCCGCACGTCAATATTGGCA
>JAOZQF010000040.1 GCA_029932345.1 Desulfuromusa sp.
GGATCAGTCTGGCGATTGAGGATGGCTCATTTTTTAATAATCCAACCTTGAAAACTGCCTGTGAGCGGGTGGTCGCTTCTGGTGGCAAATTACACCTGCTTGGTTTACTTTCAGATGGCGGGGTTCACTCCCACAATACCCACCTCTATGCTTTGATCCGTCTGGCTCAGCAAATTGGGGTCAAGGAAGTCTGTATCCACCCCTTTCTGGATGGCCGTGATACCCCTCCCAAGAGTGCTATTGATTATCTGCAGCAGTTAGAGGATGAACTGGAAAGTATCGGTCTTGGCCGGATTGTGACGATCATGGGTCGTTATTGGGCAATGGATCGTGATAACCGCTGGGATCGAGTTGAAAAAGCTTATCTGGCATTAACCACCGGGGTTGGTCAACATGCCGATTCATCAGCTGAAGCGATAGAATCGGCCTACGCTGCTGGTCAGACCGATGAATTTGTCGAACCCCGGGTGGTGGGTCAGGCAGGCACTATTGATGATGGAGATGGGGTTATTTTTTTTAATTTCCGCTCGGATCGTGCTCGTGAAATAACCCGGGCTCTGGCTCTTGAAAACTTTTCTGGCTTTACTCGCAATAAAATACCGCACTTAGTTGATTTTGTTTGTCTGACCGAATACGACGAAACCTTCGCTCTGCCGATTGCTTTTCCTTCGACAACCTATCCCGACATCCTCGCACAGGTTGTTTCTGAAGCAGGGTTCAGGCAGTTACGGATCGCCGAGACAGAGAAATATGCTCATGTCACGTTTTTCTTCAATGGTGGTATTGAGCAGCCTTGGCCGGGGGAGGATCGGGTGATGATCCCTTCACCTGACGATGTTGCTACCTATGATGAAAAACCCTCGATGAGTGCTGTAGAGGTGACGGATGAGGTAGTCAAACGGGTTGAATCTGAGAAATATCAACTTATTGTTCTGAATTTCGCTAACTGCGATATGGTTGGTCACACCGGAATCCTCGCTGCGGCTATAGAAGCAGTAGAGACCGTTGATAGCTGCCTGGGAAGGGTGGTTGATGCCGTGACAAGGGCAGGTGGAAAATTACTGATTACAGCAGATCATGGTAATTGCGAGCAGATGGTTGATGAGGGTGGTCACCCGCATACAGCTCATACGACAAACCCGGTGCAATTTATTTTCGTTGATCCTGACCAAAAAGACCAGGTTGTCCGGGATGGTATCCTTGCCGATCTGGCACCGACAATTTTAGAATTACTGGCGCTGCAAAAGCCTGCTGCTATGACCGGGCAATCATTACTGGTCAGATAGGCTACTGTTTGTGGGAGTCGGGGGATTTTCACCAATCAAAAAGCTTCTTCTCTCACTGGTCAGAATCTTTTTTCCACCTGCTTGCCCTCTTTGTGGGTCTACCTTTCCGAAAGATCATTCTGACCTCTTTTGTGCTGAGTGTTCGAGTGGTTTCCACCCTCTCTCCAAAGCCAAATGTCCCATCTGTTCTCTCCCTTTTGCCGGGGAATCCAACAGCTCTCATCTCTGTGGTCGCTGCACAAAGAAACAACCTCTCTATACAAAAGTTTACGCAGTTGGGCTTTATGAGCAGAATTTGCGCCGGGCCATTCATCAGTTCAAGTTCAATGGTAAGGTTGGCCTGGATCGTCCATTAGGCAAGCTACTTGAACGGACCATTGCCAACAATTTGAACCTTGATCTGGTGCTGCCGGTGCCACTGTTCCGCAAGCGGTTGCAGCAGCGAAGCTACAACCAGGCGCTGTTACTGGCACGCGAAGTTGCCCGGATCAGAAAGTTGCCGGTCGCGAGTGATCTTCTCCACAAGGTGCTCGATACAAAATCACAGCAAGGTTTGAGTGCCAGGGAACGGGAGCAAAATCTGCGGGGGGCATTTGAGCTGGGTGGAGAGGTAGAGAACAAGATCGTTCTTCTGGTTGATGATGTCATGACCACTGGAGCAACCGTATCAGCCTGTAGTCGGGTCCTGCTGGATGGTGGTGCCGCAGCAGTCTATATTGCCGTCATCGGGCGGGCAGCCTGAATTATCCTTCTTTTGGATAGAGCAAAAAAATACCCTGAAATGGTGTGAAGTGCTATAGTGACCCATGTTCTTGTTTTTTCAAGGTAATTTTATCGAGAAGAGCCTATGAATTCTAATCTCTATCGCTTACTTGCCGAATATCCTCTCGAAACTCTGCTGCAAACAATTCCGACCGGACTGTTTCTGATTGATACCAACAAGATCATTGTTTATTGGAACGCTGAAGCGATGCGGATTACCGGTTATTCAGCAGAAGAAGCGGTTGGACAACATTGTTCTTTTCTTCATGGTGATCCCTGCCACATGGAGTGTGGCCTTTTCTCTGAAACAACCCCAAAGCCAGAGATTGGGCTCACCTGTTCATTTCAACACAAAGATGGTCGAACTATCGCATTGACTAAAAATGTTGATCTGCTTCGTAACCGTGATGGTGTCATCATTGGCGGTATTGAAGCTTTTGTAGATGTTTCTCGCCTCAAAGTACTGGAGACGGACCTCCGCTCTGTCGTGGAAGAGCGTACTCGGGAACTTGAACTTGAAAAAGCCGGCCTTCGGGCTGTCCTAGATGGTATGGTTGACCCTGCCTATATCTGTGATAGCAGCTATCACATCACTTTTGCTAATCGGGCGATGCTGAATATCACTGATGATATTGGTCAGAAAACTTGTTATGAGGCCATCTATCAAAGAGAGCAGGTTTGTGATGATTGCCCTTTGTCGCAGGTTTTACAGGGGCAAATAGTTCACCAGGAAAAGAGTCTGCTTGAAACGGGGCAGACTTATGAAATTATCCATTCTCCCTATCCACTGGCAAAAAATCCAACCCACAAACTTGGTGTCAGCCGGGATATCACCGAGCGGCTAGAGACCAGACGTCAGTTGCAACAGACAAACCGTGAACTGGATGCCTTTGTTTCGACTGTATCACATGATCTCCGTTCTCCATTGACCCCGTTGATCGGGTTTGCCGAACTGCTTGAAGATCGTTACGGTGAGCAGCTTGATGATATCGGTCGGGAGTGTATTTCTGAAATCAAAAAAACCGCAGAAAAAATGAAAGATCTTCTGGAAGACTTACTGATCCTGTCACGAGTTGGACAGCTTAAAATGCCGGAGGGACCTCTTGATACCACGGAGATTGCCGAAAATGTATTACTGGAATTAGCCGATAAAGTATTGGAACATCGAGCAAAGGTGCAGATTGGTAAAATGCCGAATGTCATGTTACCTGAATCGTTACTGACCGATCTGTTTAGAAATCTTTTGGGAAATGCATTGAAATATGGTGCTGACTCTGATCCCCATATTGAGGTTTCAGGATATGAATTTCCGGAACGGGTCCGCTTTATGGTGGTTGATCATGGCCCCGGAATTGAGGAAGAAGAACGGGAAACAATCTTTGAGCCATTCAAGCGTGGCCGACACACCCGGGGAACTACCGGAACCGGAATAGGTTTGGCAACCGTCGCCAAGATCGCCCGGGTTTCGGGTGGCAATGCCTGGGTTGAGGAAACCCCGGGGGGTGGGGCAACCTTCATTGTCGATCTGCCGGTCACCAAAGAAAAATAGTATGAAAGTTTCAGTAACTTAATGGCTTTGATCAGAGTTCTGCATGCATCACGCAACAGCAACCAATCAACAGGGTAAAGGGTATTGTTTTTTACGCAGGGCGTTTGTTTTAAATTTTGCTTTTGATTTGCAACCCGTAATATTTTGGAGGGGATATTTCCTTGTTCTATTCATCGCTACGCAGGATGGTCTTCACTGTCCTGTTACTGTTTCTCTGTCTGGCCGGTGCAAACGTTTACGCCGAGATTCTGACGTTTGAAGAGGTCCTTGCCGCCGGGTTGCAGAACTCTTTTGACAGCAAAATCGTCAGGGAAGAGATTGGGGTCGCTCAGGCCACTGTTGCCGAACAACAAGCCGATTATTATCCGCAGTTATCAGTGCGCTTCGGTAATGAGTATGTCCATGTCTTTGAAGAAGATAGCGATGTCGTTTCCGTTGGTGATGCCATCATTGCCGACAACGCCTCCGGCTACAAACACTCCCTGATTGCAACCGCCAGGTACAACCTATACGATTTTGGTATTCGCGAGCTTACCGTTGCCAACGCCCGCCGCCAGGTACGAGTTGCCGAACTGCAGAAACAACAATCCTCTTTTGATATTCACAAAGAACTTCTGAAGCTGTATGCCGACAGTTTGAAAGAACAACAACGAATTCAGGTGATGGAAGCAATTGCCGAGTGGCAGAGAACGACTTTCCAGCTGTCCAAAAAGTTGTACCAAGCCGGAACCATTGGCCGTGAACAGCTCGGGAATGCTGCGCTGGAACTAGCGGAAACACTCAGTCAGTTGACGGAGTTGCAAACCCGCTGGAAAAATCTGTTGGAGAGTCTCAGCTTCCACACCCGGCAGATCTATCGCACCAAAGAGGTGATTCTGGCAGACTTTCCCAAAATAAAAAAACCGGAAAGCATTGTCAATCCGGAGACCTTTCCTGCAGTTTTGATCTACCGACAACAGATTGAAACCAAGCGGGCTGAACTGTCGATGATCAAACGTTCCAGACTTCCCAAACTGACTCTGTCAGGTGCCTACCGGATGTTCGGCAGTGATGACCACAGCTTCTCTGCCTCTTTGTCCAATCTCGATTCCCGTGATACCTCGGTGACTCTATCTCTCGAATGCCCAGTATTCGATGGATTTGCCAACCGCGCCAGGCAAGCCCGAATCAGACATGAACTCACCAGCCTGCGCTATCAGAAACAGAAAAAGGAGGCGGAACTGCAGCAGGAGCTTGCCACGACACTTAACGCTTATACTGCCTCTGCATCTATGGAAGAGAATCGTCACGAACAATTGACCCAGATTGCCGGGCAACGAAGCGATGTTCAACGTCTGTCTGAACAGCAACTGACCGACCAGATTGCTGTCCATAACCGCATCATTGAGCTGTCCCGTCGGCAACTTGATGTCGATCTGCGCCAGGTTGATTATGCGGCTTCCGCTCTGTTGCTCACGTTGATAAATGAGGCTGGATCATGAATTCCGCCTTGATTGCTTTCGATGTCGTTGCCCGAATCAACCGGATTGATATTGATATCCGTGCCATTGCCCGTGAATTCAGTTTACAGGAGATTGTCACTCCAGAAGAGTTGTTGCGAATCGCCGGGCGCCACGATTTCAAGGCGAAACTGAAGAAAATTCCGGTGTCAAAACTGATCGAAGCCTACCCCCTGCCAGCCATTGCCGTTGGTGCCGCTGGTGAGTATGCGGTATTGTTGAAGAATAATAAAGAGACGAACAAGTGCCTGCTATTTGACCCGGTGGAGAAGAAAACTGTCGAGAAAACCACCGAAGAGGTTGAAGCGGAGTTCAAACAGTTCATCGTTTTGCGCCATAAAAAGATCAATTCCCAAGTGGTTTTCGGCTTTGGTTGGTTCCTGCAGGAGATCATCAAGTTCAAGCGAATTATTGGTGAGGTGCTGCTCGGCTCCTTCGTGGTGCAACTGTTCGGTCTGGTGACACCACTGTTTACTCAGGTGATTCTCGACAAGGTCATTGTCCATCGTAGTCTGACCACCCTCGATGTTCTGGCGGTTGCTTTTCTGGCGATTGCCGGGTTTGAACTACTGCTGAATATCGCCCGTAACTACATCTTTATCCATACCGCCCACAAGCTGGATGCCAAATTGGGGGCCAAACTGTTCAAGCACCTGCTGGCTCTGCCGTTTCGCTATTTCGAAGCGCGTCAGGTCGGCAATATCGCTGCCCGGGTCAGAGAACTGGACACCATCCGTGAGTTCATCACCAACAAGGCGGTCAGCGTGATTATCGACCTGTTCTTCTCGCTGGTGTTTGTCGCGGTGATGCTGCTCTACAGTGTTAAATTGACCCTGGTTGTCCTTGGTTTTGTCTCAGTGATTGCACTGCTTTATTTGATCATTACCCCGGAACTGCGCCGCCGCCTGGAAAATAAATTCCAGATGGCGGCCTCCTCCAACTCCTATCTGGTCGAGTCGGTGACCGGAGTGCAGACGATCAAATCGCTGGCGGTCGAAGGAACCATGCAGAACCGCTGGGAGGATCATCTGGGGCGCTATGTCAGTTCCAGCTTCAACCTGGCTAATATGTCAAACATTTCCGGGGCGGTCTCCGGAACCCTGCGTCGTCTGATGACCATCTCAGTCCTCTATCTCGGCGTTAAGGCAGTGCTGCAGGGTGATCTGACCATTGGTCAACTGATCGCTTTTCAGATGTTCTCCGGCCAGTTTACCGGTCCGGTGTTGCGGCTGGCCAACCTGTGGAATGAATTCCAGCAGGCACTGCTGTCGGTTGATCGACTCGGGGATATCCTCAACCATCCACAGGAGGTGACGACCGATAAAGCGATCACCCTGCCACAACTCAAAGGAGCATTGAAGCTCGACCATGTCTCATTTAAATATTCTCCCGATGGCCCCAAAGTCCTGAACGAAATTTCCGTGGCCATTCAGCCGGGGATGACCGTTGGTATTGTCGGTCGCAGCGGCAGTGGCAAGAGTACCCTGGCAAAACTGCTGCAGCGCCTCTATATCCCGACCGAAGGGGCGATCTATATCGATGAGATCGATGCCCGGCACCTTAACCCTTTCTGGTTGCGTTTCAATACCGGCGTGGTGTTGCAGGAAAATTACCTGTTCAGTGGTACCATCCGCGACAATATTGCTTTACCAAAACCCGATGCACCGATGGAGTTGATCCTGCAAGTGGCTCAGATCGCCGGAGCTCACGAGTTTATCTCGCAATTGCCCGGGGGGTACGATACCGAAGTCAGCGAACGGGGTTCATCACTCTCGGGCGGACAGCGGCAGCGGATCGCCATTGCCAGGGCGTTGATCACCAATCCGCGGCTGCTGATCTTTGATGAAGCAACTTCGGCTCTCGACTATGAATCGGAGAGAATTATCCAGGACAATATGCAGGCGATCAAGAAAGGGCGGACAACGCTGTTGATCACCCACCGCCTGGCAACAATTCAAGACAGCGACCTGATTCTGGTTCTCGATAAAGGCTGTCTGGTTGAATCGGGAACTCATGCACAGCTGCTCAAACTGGGTGGCTATTATCATAACCTCCATTCACAACAGAGTCGCTAATGTTCAAGCCCACAGATGATCGTCACGAATTTAAGCCAATGTTGGTCGAGATTGAAGACCGGCCACTCAACCCATTAGGTCGGGCGGTTTTCTGGATTGTCATTGCCGCAATTCTGTTTACTTGTCTGTGGATGTTTTTTGGCAAGGTTGACGTTGTTGTTACCGCACGCGGCAAGGTGATCCCCAGCGGTGAGGTCAAAATAATTCAGCCGCTGACTGCCGGAGTGGTGCGCAATATTCTGATTCAGCCGGGTGATTATGTCACCAAGGGGCAGCTGCTGATGGAGATCGATCCCTCCGAGATCGATCCCGAACTGGCCTCAATGCAGGCTGACTATAAACAGGCGGAACTGGAAATCGAACGAATCAACTCCCTGCTTGAAGATCGCATATTTACCGTCCACTCTGATCAATACGATGTGGAAGTGCTGCGGGTGCAGCAGGAAATCTACACCTCAGAAAAAGAACGTCTGAAAAAACAGGTTCAAGTGAAGCAGGAAAGCTTGCTGCAATTGGATGAACGTTTGGCAGCAGAGGATAAAGCCGCTGAACAAGCCGGATATATGTTTGCAGTCCTGACCGAGAAATTGGAGCGCCTGCAAAAAGTCAAAGAGATTATCAGTCGGGATGAGTACGTGCGTAGCGAGAGTGAAGCGAAACAATACGAGACCGAATACAAGGTCTCAGAACATCGGACTGCTGAACTTATCGCCCTGAAAAAGCAGACCAACCAGGAAATCGCCACTATCAAAGAAGAGTACCGTAATCGACTGCTGACAGAATTATCAGAGAAAAAGCAACGTTATCTCTATCTGCAAGCACGGATCGAAAAGGCTGAATTTATCAGTGCTCGGCAGCAGATTACCGCTCCGGTTGCCGGTTACGTTTCACGCTTGCTGTTTCATACTATAGGTGGTGTTGTGACTCCGGCAGAAAAACTGGCATTCATTGTCCCGGAAAACTCACCGCTGTTGATCAAGGCCACGTTATTGAGCAAAGATATGGGCTTTATCGCTGAGAATATGGCGGCATCGATCAAGATTGATACTTTCAGTTTTCAGAAATATGGAACGATTGACGGTAAGGTTATCCAGGTTTCCAAAGACAGTATTGAGGATGAACACTTGGGGCTTGTCTATGAAGTATATATCGCGCCAGGAAAAAACACCCTGCTTGTTGACGGTATAGAAACGCCGATTTCGGCAGGTATGAGTGTTTCTGCTGAAGTCAAAGTCGGTAAACGCCGGATTATTGAATTCTTCATCTATCCGCTGATCAAATATCTGGATGAAGGAATCAGTGTCAGGTAGAACTGTTTAAGAAGCTGATACGGCGTTGGAAAGCATTGTCCCGCAGCGGATTTTCAGAGGTGGTCAGAACATGAGGAACCTCCTCATCATAACTGTGAAATTTTTGTTAGAACTGCCAAGTTGTTTAAAAAACGTCGTCGCCGTCCCCGCTAATCAATTAGAATCATCCTCGGACACTCCCCCGTTTTAGTTAATTGCTATGTAGCAGCTTTGAATCTAGGAAGTAAGTCATAAGATTCTTAATGGTACAAAAAATGCGAGAGGTAGATATAACCTTTTTGATAAATACTTAACTCTCCAAAATGTTACACAAAAGAACGGGAACCTTAGAGGTTCCCGTTTTTTTGTGCGATGAAGATTATTTGTAATTTTTATTTAAACTGCAGAGCCAGTACATCATCATGAAAGAGGTGATTGATCTGACTGTTATCAAAAACCGCGACGCCGAAATAGTAAGTTTTACTTAAATCGTTAAACTGTACATCCTGAACGTCGGATTTCTCACCGGTTGTGACCAGCTTGCGGCGAATCTCAATTGTCCATGTTCCATCATCCCACTTGCCGCGCATTTCGATATCGGCACGTGGTCCTTCGAAAGCATCGATGACGATTCCCGGAACCACATCGCCGGGCTCGAAGATATCAACAAACGGGGTCTTCAGGCTGGGCAGGACATAATATTTGGCAGTTTCGCTGGGTGGAAAGTTCATGTAAGCAGGGCCAGTCTTGTCTTTATTGTAATTGTTTTTGTAGCCGCCACCAGTTTTCATATCACCCTTACGTCCAAAACCTTTATTGCTTTTTCCGTTATTAGTATTGTCCATAAACTGGTCATCGACCTGTCCTAATGGGCTGGTCCGAACATTTTTGACGTGCCACATATCGATAGTTTCGCCGGGATTATTGGTGAACTTGCGGCCCGCAGAGGTGTCACCCTCGATATCCATATGACAGGAGATCATGCACCCTTCATCAGAAAAACCGTTGGTGTTGATGTTCCAGAAAATCCCGACTTTATCTTCATAGTAAGTGTTGTCATGGCCGGTACTGTCCTTCTTTTTCATCTGTTTCCAGCTGCCATCATCTTGTTTAACCCAGGGAAACCGCGCCAGACTTTTGGTTGGATCTTCATACTGGAGCAACAAATAGATGTACTCATCATCATAGAGGGATTTCATGGTGACAGTGGTCTCTTTCATCCCATCGTATCCATTGCTTGGTTCGTAGGGGAGATTGTCCAGAGTGACCTTCAGCGGTGCTGCTTTCTGCCAGGCGTTATCAACGACCCCGGAGAGGAGGATTGGTTTGTCGGTTTTAACGCTGGTCAGGGTAGCGGTGGCATGGGCTGTCACCGTAATAAAGAGGAGCCCGGTCAACAGGCCCAGTGGACGAAGCAGAGAACGTAATTTCATGGCTTTCTCCTTTCAGGGAGTGAATTGCTCAAGAGTTGAGCAGTGATGTTACTATTTTCTTGATCATTTAAGTAAAGAATAGCGGGGTGATGAGATATTTCTAGAGAATTGATTTTATCAGAGCAGTCACAGTTGATAAGTTTTCTTCACAAAGAGAGGGATTTGACAGTTGTTTCGGGATGTTAACTTGAAGCGATAGAACTCATGCAGCTGACAATTTTTTTTCCTTTAGGTGAAAGCTGGTAGTTTTTTCTACGATCCTGCTCAATCAGATGGGCATCTTTTAAAGATTTAAGGTGAAAATTGACTTTGGTGTGGTCGTCAATATTCAGTTTGCGGGTCAGATCCATGAAGCGCAGCTTACTTTCCCGGTAGAGCAGCAGCAACACTTTGCGTCTGGTGGCATTGGCCAGGCACTTGAACATATCATCAGAATTGAGTATCTCCTCGCAGACACCAAACTTGGCCTCTTCCAGACAACGGCGTATAGCGACGAGTAGTTCGTCAATCTTGAACGGTTTGGTGATGTAATCATCCGCCCCATTACGCATTGCTTCAACCGCACTGTTGACCGTAGAAAAAGCGGTGAGCATGATGATCCGGGTTTTTGGATAGGTTCGTTTAATCAGCGGCAAAGTTTCCAGACCGTCCATGCCGGGCATAACTGAATCGAGCAGGACCAGCTCAAACGTGTCGTCCTGGAGCTTCTCTAACGCGATTTCACCGTTTTCTGCTGAGTCCGGTGAAAATCCGTTCTCGGTGAGAACTTCCATAAGGTTGTCGCGCAGATCCTGATCATCATCCACAACCAGTACTTTAACCATTGGTAACTCCTTTTAGCGGAAAACTGAGGGTGACCGTTGTCCCCTGATCTACTTCACTCTCCAGTTCTATGTGGCCACCATGAAGATCCATGATTCCATAACAGATTGAGAGTCCAAGCCCGGTTCCCTGGCCAATTTCCTTGGTGGTAAAAAATGGATCCATCACCAGGCTGATCATTTCCGGGGGGATTCCACAGCCACTATCACAGATTTTTGCCAGAATCTGCTTCTCTTCATAGCGGGTCGATATTTTTATGACCCCATTCTTGGGTGTTGCATCCATAGCATTCACCAGAATATTGAGAAAAACTTCCTCCAGTTTCCAGGGGATTGCCGGAATTGATGGAGTATCGTCGAGATGAACGGTCAGCTTATACTCTTTTTTTCTGGAGCCGAGTAATTCCAGACTGCTCTTAATAATATCATTTAACGATGCGGGAACGAACTCAGTTTCCTTTTCTGTTGAAAATGCCAGCAGCTCCCGGGCAATTTTCGCAGCACGGTCAAGGTTACGCTCTATCGAAGTTATCCGTTTGGTGACCCGTTTCTTATCGATTGGTTCAGCCAGGTCTTTGACCAACATTTCGACATTCATCGAGACATTCGTCAGAGGGTTGTTGATCTCGTGAGCAATACCAAAAGCAAGTTTTCCAAGGGCGTGCAGTTTTTCCGCTTTGGCAAAACGACTCAATCGGTCCTCCATCAATAACTTACGTTCTTCATCAAAGGTGTAGAGGGCATTCATAACAAAATGGAGAATGACAAAGGCGGAGAGACCGCGGAACAGCTCTATTGGTGCATTCAAAATTGGCAGATGGGTTCCTGATGGAACAACTCCGGTCAACAGCCCATAGGTTATCAGGGCGATTCCGGCACCGATAAAATTTCTTGCCCCTTTACGGCTGATATGGGTGACGGTTTGGGAGTAGAGAATCAATCCCAGACCTGCGCAGGCGGCGGCGGGCAGGCCAATGAAATTGCGGATTCGACTATTAATAAAGGAAAATGTTTCGCTGGAAAGTGATTCGGGAAAGGGTGAAATGGTGACTATCAGCGAAATAACCGCTATGAGCGGCAAAAGGTTGAAGAGCCGGTTTTTTCCAGGAAAGACAATTCTTAGAATGCGTATCCCAAACAGTAATAAAAAACTGAAGGAGACAAAAACCAAAATCAGTTTTAACAGGTTGATCAATGGGATGAGCCGTTCATGAAAGACCGGCGATGGTAAACTCTGATAAAGTTCAAACCATTCATGAAAGGCGTGACTGTAGGCAAACAGAGCAAACAGCCAGAGGACTCCAGCGATTCTCAGGTGACTGGCGCGGGTGTCCCGTGAGGTTATTGACACCCCGATGGCAAAAAAAGCCATTCCGTAGAAAAGGTAAAGTAGAAAGGTGAGAAATTCACTCGGCATACATAAGCATACCGTATTCGTTAAACTTTATCAAAGTGGTCGGGTTTGTTCCTGATTATTTTTTTACAAAGCATAATATTTAAGGTGAGATTTCAAGTGAAATCGACTTTTAACCAGGTAGAGCAAATAGAACGGGGGTATCTATTGATTAGATACCCCCGTTCTTGGGCATGGTGTTACTCAACTGAAACTTTGATTTTTTGTTGCTTTTGTCCCGTCAGTTTGGGTAATTCAACCCGCAGAATTCCCCGTTTATAACTTGCTTTGGTCTTCTCGGAGTCAACCTCTGCCGGGAGTGGGATCGCCCGTTCAAAGCTACCGTAAGCACATTCTATAATGTGGTACTGGCCATCGTTATGTTCCTGCTGCAGCGATTTTTCACCACGGACGACCAACATATTGTTGATCACCTGCAGGTCAATCTCTTTTGCTTCCAGTCCGGGCGCTTCCAGCCGGACGATAACACTTTTTGCATCGTCAAAAACCTCGGCCGCTAAAACTCCCCACCCTGAGTTACGGTGGATCAATTCCTGTTGTTCCCGTTCTGTCGGATACATTTTACTGGCGCCGGGAACAAAGCGGGTCATTGCTCCCGAGGCTCTATCGTGGAGTTGGTTCCAACCATCAATCAAAGAATCCCAAGCGCGACCGACCCCTTCACGTAATTGTTGCCAAGTTGCCATCTGTTGACCCTCCTTTCGGTTTATCTTATTCGTTAGTTTTAATACTCACTTTCCGGGGTGCCGGTACCCGCTGCATTGAATCTGTCTGCATCGGATACCGGCAGTTCCCGGATATCATTGATCAGGCGGCGTGATTCTGATCGTGCGGGACATCTTCGAATTCGGCATCAATCACCTCATCGTCAACATTTCCCGCAGCTCCGGCGGCCGATCCGGATGCCCCCTGTTGTGCCTGTTGCTGATAGTTGCTCAGCTGTGCCGAAGCATCGCTCAACTCTCTGCTTTTTGCTTCAATTTCGGCAACGTTTTCACCTTTAACCGCTGTTTCAAGTTGATCTCTTATCGCTTCGATCATATTTCTATCGCTGGCTGAAATCTGGCCACCCAGCTCTTCCAGCGTTTTATTGGTTGTATGTACCAGAGCCTCGGCCTGATTTCTGGCTGTGACCAGTTCGTGGAACTTTCGGTCGTCCTCGGCATGAACTTCTGCCTCCTTGACCATCCGCTCAACTTCCTCTTCACTTAATCCACTCGAAGCTTTGATCACCACCGACTGTTCTTTGCCGGTGACGCCGTCTTTGGCTGAAACATTGAGAATTCCGTTAGCATCAATATCAAACTTGACTTCAATCTGCGGAATCCCTCGTGGTGCCGGGTTGATCCCTTCCAGGTTGAACTGCCCGAGCGACTTATTGTAGCTTGCCTGCTCTCGTTCACCCTGTAACACATGGACGGTGACTGCCGCCTGGTTATCTTCAGCGGTTGAGAACACCTGGCTTGCCTGTGCCGGAATCGTGGTGTTCTTCTCAATCAGTTTGGTCATCACTCCGCCGAGGGTTTCAATCCCGAGCGACAGCGGTGTGACATCGAGAAGCAGTACGTCATTGACGTGACCACCGAGAACTC
>JAOZQF010000178.1 GCA_029932345.1 Desulfuromusa sp.
AAAAGAGCGGCTCCAAGAAACAACAGGAGCGAGCCGAGGATGCGCAACGTCAGAATAAGGTTCATTCAGGCAAAAAACCTTTCTACCTTCTGCACTGCTTCGGGAAGGGTGAAAACAACCACGTGATCCCCCTCTTCCAAGACGCTCTCCCCGGTTGGAATTTCATAGTTTTTCCCCCGCACAATGGCACCAATAATTGCCCCACGTGGAAAATGGAGCTGGCTCAACGGAGTTGCCAACAGACCACTCTCTTTGCCGATTTCCAGTTCCAGAACCTCAGAATTACTCCCTTCAACAGCAGTGAGAGAGATAACATCACCACGCCGGACAAATTTCAAGATCGCCCCTGCGGCCGCCAGACGGGGAGAGATACAGGCATCAATACCCAGGTCAGAAGCTAACCCGATCAATTCTGGTTGGCTCACTAATGCCAGGGTCCGCCGAACTTTATGTTGTTTAGCCAACAAGCAGGTTAAAATATTGGTTTGATCATTTTCGGTCACCGCAATAAAAACGTCGGCTTCGGTCAACCCCTCGTCCACCAGAGTCTGGACATCCAAACCTTCTGCGTTGAGAACAACAACTTTGTTTAACTGCTCGGCTAATTTGAAACAGCGCTCCTCATCCTTTTCCACCAACTTTGTTTGAAAATGGAGCTTCTCCATATTCTGGGCAACCTTCAGACCAATCGGGCTCCCTCCCAGAATAAATACCCTGTGGTTCGGTTTTTTTTCCGATCGTTCCGATTGTAAAAGATAGTTGATCGCTGGAAGCTCCTGTTGCGGTGCAAATATGTAGATCCGGTCACCAGCCTGAATAACATCGTCCCCACGTGGGATAATGGTTGTGGTGCCACGACTGATAGCGACCACAAGAAATCGGTACATCCCCCGCAATTCACCCAGTTCCGCCAGAGTCAGATCGCACAGGGGGCTATCCTGCTCAATCCGATACCCCTGAAACAAGATCTGCCCTTCGGCAAACTCGGCAACATCAAACGCCTTGGAGTTGCAGGCCAATTTGGTGAGTTCTTCGGCAACGGCATCGTCCGGATTAATCAGCAGATCAATCCCAAGTTTTTCCTTGGAAAGAACCGCCTTGCGGCTGGTGTACTCAATATTCTTGGTCCGGGCAACCAGGATTTCAACCTGATATTCACGCGCCAACAGGCAGGCGAGGATATTGACTTCGTCCATATTTGTGACGGCAATAAAAATATCAACATCTTTGATGCCAGCTTGTTCCAGAATTTCTGCACTGGCACCGTTGCCAACCACACCAAGGACATTGAGACGATCCTGAGCCCGCTCTACGACCGCTTCATCCTGATCAACCAGAGTGACTTCATGTCCTTCGCGGGAGAGGCGATCGCACAGAAAATAGCCGACCTGACCGGAACCAACGATAAGGATTTTCATAAATTATCTCTTTCAGATAGATATCCAACAGTGAACAACAACTTGGCAAGATCGCATAAATTGACAAATTGTGCAATAATCAGCTCCCAAGTCGGAACAGCAGCAAAGGATAAAAATGAACTTTGATATTGAAGTTGATGAAAGGCAGATACGGCAGGAACGGGAGAAAGCTCGGGCCTTACGGAAACAGAACTGGTGGAAAAACCGGATTGCCAGGGGAACTTGTCACTATTGCGGCAAATCGGTCCCCCCTAAAGAACTGACCCTCGACCATGTCGTTCCCATTGCCAGAGGCGGTCGTAGCACCAAAGGGAACTGCGTCCCCGCCTGCAAGGATTGCAACAATCAAAAGAAAAATCTGCTGCCAATGGAATGGGATGAATATCTGCAACGGCTGGAAAAACAATCGTAATGGCCAGGAGACTGTCACTCGACTCCACCCTCGTCACCTGAATCTGCTGTCGATTGTTTTTGACTCTTCTCTTTGGTTTTGCGGACAATATCTTTAAGCCAATTGATCTCCTCGGGATCAAAAAATTTCTGCAGATCAGTACCATAGTTCAGAACCCAGTAGATCTTCGCTGAAGACATCTCCGTTATACCGTGTCCGGTTACGGCGAGGTATTTGGCCTTATCATCCGCCCAACCGGTCAATCGACCAATCGTATCGAACAGCATCAGATAGGTCTTGTCGTTTGCCTCAACCAATAGTGGCAGAGCCCCATCCTCCGATACCGGTTTGCCCTCTTCCTCCAATACCGGAATATAGAAAAGGGAGTTAAGAAACAGGTCGTAAAATTGTGACTGGTTTTTCGCATCTTCAGTACAAAGCTTGATGGCATCATCGAGTTGAGTCATGGTTGATCCTTCGAATAGAGTAAAATCGGGGGAAGCATAAGGGAGATAATGATATTTATGCAAGGAAAGCTTTTTTATGCCGCTCTCAGCCCCAGTCTTCCCGATCAGCTCCCCTTCTCTTTTCTGAGACGGATAATCTCGTCCTCTCCGAGAGGCTGCGGGTGTTTGATTTTCAGGCTGTGCGCCCATTCGTGGGCAAAATCCCGCTGAATATAGCGGTTGATGGCCAGAGTCAGCAGCATGGCGATCAATGCACCAATACTTGCCAGCAGCATATCCTTATGAGCATCCCAGACGTCGCCCTGGGTGCCCAGATAGGCAATGCCAAGTTCGCCACCAAAAAACTCTGCGGTCCCCCATTCAATCAATTCATAGAGCATGGAAGTTGACATCATGAAGTCGAACGGCAGAAAATACCCCCAAAATCCCTCGGCGTTGGCGATGCGCAAGTAAACCTCCCGCATCGGATAGGCAATCAGTAACCCATAAAAAAAGTGTATAACACGGTCAAAATTATTACGTTCCCAGCCGACAAGTTCATTGAAGCTATGCCCGGTCAAGGAGATGAACCACTGATCATATGGAACCTCTGCATAGGTGTAGTGGGAACCCACTTCATGCAGGGCAAGAAAAATGAAAATCAAACTGTATGAAATTCGCGATAATGGGAATTTTCGGCAGGTTGCGACCAGAAACACTAACGCAATAACCACCAGGACATTTTCCAGGATCCAATCTTTACGGTCAAAAACGTCAAAAGCCAGAAAAAAACACTCCACAAGAAACGGGATAATAAGCAGTAACAGGAAACGTTCATGCGAGATCTGGCGAAATGTCTTCATGGAATTCTCATCCTACAGTGAATCAACCCCACAATACCAGACACTCCCAAGTTGAGTGTCAAACCGATATTGTCCAATTCTGGATAAGATCAAGCTTGCAACAGGTAAGCATATTTCGCTTACGCCTCTTCTTTAACAGTATAATGCAGCTTTCCACTTTTTCTATCAATGGATCCCATAATGGTGCCATTTTCCCTTCAAAAAGGGTTTTTAAGACTGTTATTGCTTCCGGAGTTTTGTGAATCTAAGCTGGTCGCTTGGTTTTAGGAAGCCCCTTGACCACCAGGACGTAGGAATCGTCAATCATCGATCTAATCTCGGCAGCGTCGATAGAGCCATCGAGAATGACGGTGTTCCAGTGGCGCTTATTCATATGGTATCCTGGCAGGATAGCCGGGTAGATCTCGCGCAAAATTTCAGCCTTGGCCGGATCACACTTGAGGTTCAGGCGTAGTCAACGCCTGAAAGTAAAAAAATCGACCCGATCAAGTTCCCGCAGTAACTCATCGACCGATTCCATAAATGGGGATTGAGGACAAAT
>JAOZQF010000179.1 GCA_029932345.1 Desulfuromusa sp.
CTTCTTTAAAGTCCAACAGAAATTCTTCTTTACGGGGGTTATACTGTCCCAGAACCTCGATAAACCGACCATCCCGTGGGAAACGCTCGTCGGCCACAACGACCCGATAGACCGGCTTCTTTTTTGCGCCACCGCGGGCGAGTCTGATTTTTACTGACATACTCTCTTTCCTCCTGATGTTCCCTTTTGTTGTCTGACTATCGAACAGGATATTAAGATATCACTATTCACTGCTTTTAAAATGGAAGCTGTCCACCCTGGCCCAACATCCCTTTAAGTCCTTTTGGACCCATTTTCTGCATCTTCTTCATCATTTTTTGTGCTTCGATAAAACGTTTCAAGAGTTGATTGACATCCTGAACACGAGTACCGCTCCCCTTGGCAATACGTAACCGACGGGAGCCATTAAGAATTTTATGATTCAGCCGCTCCTGCACTGTCATCGAACGGATAATTGCCTCAACCCGCTTCATCTCATCTTCAGGCAGCTGCATCCCCTGCGCTTTTTTCAACGCTTTACCGGCACCGGGAATCATCTTCAGCAGTGAATCCATGGAACCCATCTTCTTGACCATCTGCATCTGCTCAAGAAAGGTCACAAGGGTAAAGCCGCCTTTGCGCAGCTGTTGTTCCATTGCTGCAGCATCATCAGCGTCGACCGCACCCTGAGCCTTTTCAATCAGGCTGAGGATATCCCCCATGCCAAGGATGCGCTGTGCCATCCGGTCGGGGTAAAACTGCTCCAGGGCATCGAGCTTTTCGCCCACACCAACCAGTTTGATCGGCTTACCAGTGACCGCACGAATCGAAAGAGCCGCGCCACCACGAGCATCACCGTCCAATTTGGTCAGGATGATCCCGGTCAGTGGGAGTTGCTCATCAAAACTTGCTGCAACAGTGACTGAATCCTGCCCGGTCATTGCATCAGCAACAAACAGAATTTCTTGCGGGGCAACTTTATCCGCAATCTGTTTGAGTTCACCCATCAACTCTGAATCAATATGCAAACGGCCGGCAGTATCGAGAATAACCGTATCAAAGCCATTGAGTTCGGCATAAACCATAGCACGGGTACAGATATCAACAGGATTCTGCCCCGGCTGTGAATCAAAAACTTCAACGTCAAGCTGACGACCCAGAGTCTTTAACTGGGCAATCGCCGCCGGACGATATACGTCAGCAGGAACCAACAACGGGTTCCGTTTCTCACGCCGCAACTTCAGTGCCAATTTGCCACAGGTTGTCGTCTTGCCTGCACCCTGCAAACCACAAAGCATCAGAGGCACCGGCGGTTTAACCGCAAGGTTGAGAGAGTTATCCTCCCCCTCACCCATTAGATCGGCAAGTTCCTCGCGCACCACCTTAATAACTTGCTGTGCCGGAGTTAAACTTTTTAGAACATCCTGGCCAACAGCACGCTCACTGACTTTGGTGATAAAATCTTTGACAACGCGAAAATTAACATCAGCCTCAAGAAGAACCAGGCGGATCTCCCGCATCGTCTCTTTTATATGCTGTTCGCTCAGACGTCCGTGCCCGCGCAGCTTCTTAAAAACCGAGTCGAGCTTGTCAGAAAGGGTATCAAACATATATTTTTATCAATAAAATCCACAAAAGAGTAAATATAAAAAACAGCGCTCCCTGTTGTCAAGCAAAAACACCGACAAAACAGGCTGTTTCATGCTAAAGATTGATACTTGCCCGCATGCATCAACCAGACTTCCGCTGCCGGCAAGGCGCTTTCTGCCAGAGTTCTCTGCACCTCGGAATGCAGTTCATATGGATACCTGATTGCCATTCCGCAATCGGCACTCAACTGCCGTGGCACAGGGATCAGAAGAATATCCAGTCGCTGTCCAGTTAAAATTTTTTCCGCCTTCATCACCCGGTGAACCGAATGAAAAATCGCCAGACAATCCCCTTCGTTGACCACAACACCTATCCTAACCCAGAGAGCACAGCCGCGTATAATGTCACGTTTTTTGATGGCATGCAAGCGCTATTCATGGTCGGGTGAAATTGACAGTCGCCCGAGCAAAGAGTAAGGTAGCAGCGCTTTCCATTCAGCTAACCAACAAAGGAAAAAAATTGCAGCCAGATCAAATTTTACCACTGATTTCTCTTCTGTTGTTCGCTTTTGGCAGCAACCTGCCATTGGGCTATGTACGAGAAAATACCCGTAAATTTTCCCCCCTCTGGTTCATCCTGGTTCATGCATCTATCCCCTTCATTATCACCTTAAGAATCATCCTCGGGTTCAACTGGTACTGGATCCCATTGACTCTCGGCTGTGCTGTTGCAGGACAGATTCTCGGGGGACGGATTCGCAGAAAGAGGTCGGCATGAAGCGGAGTGATCGAGCACCAATGAAAAAAGCGGAGCGGGTGGGTTTTCTCCTGAAACAGATACTGGGCCAGCCCGGATTCGGTGAACAAATCACCCGCCATCAAGCCTGGCTGGTTTGGGATCAATTGGTTGGGGAACAGATTGCGGCTCGGGCCCGTCCCCTTAAACTACGCAAAGGGGTTCTCGAAGTTCAGGTCGACCACCCGGTCTGGATGCAGCAACTGCAAATGATGAAACCGCAGATCCTCGAAAAAATTTCAGCAAAGATCCCTAATGCTGGCATCACCGATATCTACCTGCGGCAAACTCGTGGAGCACAAACCTACAGACCGGTAAAAACCCGGCAAGCAACTGAGCCACCCCCCTGGACCAAAATTGAATTGACTGACGATGAAAAAGTGTCGATTGAAGAGAAGTTATCGTCAATTAAGAATTCCGACCTGAAAAATGAAATGCGCAGACTCTTCACCCGGCAGAAACAATTGGATAAAGATCGGGAGAATTAAGCCGGATGTTCCTCATACATCTGCAGGATCTCGTCCGTGTAATCTCTCCCGCCGACACTATTCTTGTAGACATATAATGGTTTTTCAACCTGCAGTCCCGGATGCCCCCCCTTTCGCCCTTCCAAAAGAACCATCTTTGCCACTTCACCCTGATGGGGGTACACCATCCGCAGGCGCTTTGGTTCAATTCCTGCGCCAACCATGACCGTCATTAATTCTGATAACCGTTCAACCAGATAGACTACCGCAAAATTTCCCCCATTTTTCAATAACCAGCTAGCCGCAGCAATAAAATCTGCCAACCCACCTGCTAGCTCATGTCGTGCGGCTGCTCGCTCATCACTCGGGGAAATCCTGCCGGAATCGGGCTGACGATAAGGGGGATTACTAACAACCAGATCAGCGCAACCTACCGGGAGAATATCTTTTATATTCCTGATATCTCCCCGCAGAATACGCACCCGGTCACTCAAACCATTAAGCTCAACATTCCTCACTGCCCGGGCAGCTAGTTCAGGCTGCAATTCGAGACCTATCAAGCTGGGAGAATCACTCAATCGAGCTAACAGTAACGGCAAAATGCCACAGCCGGTACCCAGGTCGACAACTCGGCTCCCCTTCTTCAGATCAACAAATCGAGCCAAAAGAATGGGATCGAGAGAATACCGGTAGCCGTTTTCCGCCTGCAGCAGTTGCAAATTACCGATTGATAAATTATCCAGGGTTTCTTTCATTTTTTTTCAGACCAAAAAAAATGCCGGACTGAATAACATCAGGC
>JAOZQF010000180.1 GCA_029932345.1 Desulfuromusa sp.
GCAGTTAATCTTGCTCTGGCATTAGTTGCGCAGGGGAAAAAGGTTGGTTTGCTCGATATCGATATTCATGGACCGAGTATTCCAAAGATGCTTGGACTGGAAGGGCAGCATCCCAATGCTGATGATGAGGGGATTCACCCCATGGAAGTTTCGGGATTAAAATTGATGTCGATTGGGTTCCTGTTGGCATCTACCAGCGAAGCAACAATTATGCGTGGACCGATGAAGCATGGTGCCATTCAGCAGTTGTTGGCTGATGTGGTCTGGGGCGAGCTTGATTATCTCCTCCTTGACTGCCCCCCCGGCACCGGGGATGAGCCTTTAAGTGCGGTGCAGTTACTTGGTTCCGGTGCCGCAGCAGTGGTGGTTACGACTCCGCAGGATGTTGCATTGACCGATGTTGAGAAATCCCTCAGCTTCTGTCGTGAACTGAAGTTGCCGGTGGTTGGTTTGATTGAAAATATGAGTGGTTTTA
The DNA here is from genome assembly GCA_029932345.1 of Desulfuromusa sp. Taxonomy (GTDB): domain Bacteria; phylum Desulfobacterota; class Desulfuromonadia; order Desulfuromonadales; family Geopsychrobacteraceae; genus Desulfuromusa. Next base: position 476 of record JAOZQF010000180.1, read on the forward strand.
TCTGCCCCCACTGTGGCGAAAGATCGGATATCTTCAAAAGTGGTGGTGCTGAGAAACTGGCAGAGAAGACCGGCGTCCCGCTTCTGGTACAGATTCCATTTGAACCATTGGTGGTTATCGGGGGTGATGCCGGCAAACCGCACCTGCTCGAGTATCCTGATTCAGAAACCAGTCAGGCCATAACTCAGGTTGCTCAGGCGGTGATTGACTTTAACCTGAATCAGTGAGTGTCCGGTGGCGAATAGCACAAGTCATTGATCTGCCTAATGATTGAAAAAATAGCGCCGCACCTAAAGGGTGCGACTTATATTTTTTCAAAACATTATTCATGCCAAGCACTTGCACTCTTCATCCACTGTTCACCCACTGATTCAGGTATGAAATCAAAAAATAATGACTGAAATGTCTTCGAGGTTTAATGATGAAAATCAATGAAAAAAGTGTTGAACATGTCGCCCGTTTAGCCCGGTTACACCTTGATCCAAATGATTTGAAAATTATGACCAGTCAGATGGATGCTATTCTTGGTTATGTCGACAAGTTGAATGAACTTGATACCGATGGTGTGGAGCCGATGGCCCATGCAGTGCCGATGTCAAACGCATTTCGTGAAGATGAAATCGGTCGGTCTCTCAAGATTGAACGGGCTTTGCAGAATGCTCCGGTGGCTGATGAAACCTGCTTCAAGGTTCCCAAGGTGATCGAGTAGTTGGTTCAGGTCAAAGAAATTATTTTTTGGAGTATTTATGAAGTTTCATGATTTAACTATTCAGGAGATGCGACAGAAACTGCGTGCCGGTGACTTGACTTCCGTCGATTTGACTAAAGCGTGCCTGGAGCGGATCAAGGCGACCGATGGTGAGCTGAACGCATTTATCACCCTGTGTGAAGATGAAGCACTAGCTGCCGCTGCCGAGGCTGACCAACAGATTAAAGCAGGCAATACCGGGATGTTGACCGGGATTCCAATAGCAGTGAAAGATATTTTCAACACTCTCGATGTGCGGACCACCTGTGGATCGAAAATCCTCGATAATTATATTTCTCCCTACGATGCGACCGCTGTGATCAAACTGCGTGAGCAGGGGGCGGTGATTGTCGGCAAGCTCAATATGGATGAGTTTGCCATGGGCAGCTCCAATGAAAATAGTGCTGCCGGAGCGGTCCACAACCCCTGGGATACCGAACGGGTTCCCGGTGGTTCATCGGGAGGGAGTGCTGCAGCGGTTGCGGCGGGACAGGTGGTGGCAACTCTGGGGACTGATACCGGTGGTTCGGTTCGGCAACCAGCATCCCATTGCGGTGTTGTTGGACTCAAACCAACCTACGGGCGGGTATCCCGTTATGGCGTGGTTGCCTTTGCCTCATCCCTTGATCAAGTCGGCCCGCTGGCGGGTAATGTTGAAGACTGTGCCCTGATGCTGGGTGTGGTCGCCGGTTATGATCCGGCCGACTCAACTTCCGTCGATTGCCCCGTCCCAGATTATCTGGAGAATCTTAACGGGGGGGTGGCCGGGAAGAAAATTGGTCTGCCGCAGGAATATTTTATCGATGGTCTTGATCCCGAAATCAAACAGGCGGTTGATGCCGCTATCGAAACCTATCGTCAACTGGGTGCTGAGATTGTCGAAGTGAGTCTGCCCCACACCGATTATTCGGTTGCCTGTTACTATCTGATTGCTATGGCTGAGGCATCGAGCAATCTGGCCCGTTACGATGGAGTCCGCTTCGGTCTCCGTCGAGACTCGGGGGAAGGATTGACCGGGATGTATCAGCAGACCCGTTCCGCCGGTTTTGGTGATGAAGTTAAACGGCGCATTATGCTCGGCACTTATGCCCTTTCGTCCGGCTACTACGACGCCTACTATTTGAAAGCGCAGAAAGTTCGAACCTTGATCCGGAAGGATTTCCTCAAAGCTTTTGAACAGGTTGATCTGCTGCTGACTCCTGTTGCTCCCACTCCGGCGTTCAAGATTGGTGAGATGGTTGACGATCCGTTGCAGATGTATCTATCCGATATCTTTACGATTCCAACAAATCTGGCGGGAACCTGTGCGATGAGTTTCCCCTGTGGGTTCAGCACGGACGGGTTACCTATCGGTTTGCAACTGATCGGCAAACCGTTTGCTGAAAATGAGATGCTTCAGGCGGCTTATGCGTTTGAGCAGGCGACCGACTGGAACAAACGAGTTCCGGAGTTGTAACCGGGTGGAAGAGAACCCCCTTATCAAGCTATTTAAACAGGATTCCAAAATGAATTCGAGATATGAAGTTGTCATCGGGCTGGAGGTTCATGTCCAGTTGACCACAAAAACAAAAATATTCTGCGGCTGCTCCACCGTGTTTGGACAGCCACCCAACAGTCAGACCTGTCCCGTTTGTCTCGGCTTGCCTGGAGCACTGCCGGTTCTCAATCGACAGGTGGTTGAGGATGCGATCACGGCGGGGTTGGCGACCAACTGCCAGATTGCCCCCCGTTCAATCTTCGCCCGGAAAAACTATTTTTATCCTGATTTGCCAAAAGGGTACCAGATTTCCCAGTTTGAATTGCCGATTTGTGAACATGGTTGGATGGATATAGAGACTGAAGAGTTGGGGGAAAAGCGGATCGGGATCACCCGGATCCACATGGAAGAGGATGCTGGAAAACTGCTCCATAATGATGACAACAGCTCTTCGGTCGATCTGAACCGTGCCTGTACGCCACTTCTTGAGGTTGTTTCGGAACCCGATATGCGCAGTTCTGATGAGGCGATTGCTTATCTCAAACAGCTGCATCAGATTGTCGTTTATCTGGGAATCTGTGATGGCAATCTTGAAGAGGGCTCATTCCGTTGCGATGCCAATGTCTCGGTCCGCCCCTGGGGACAGAAAGAGTTGGGAACCCGGGCCGAGCTGAAAAATCTCAACTCATTCCGTTTTATCAAGCAGGCGATTGAGTATGAAGTTGAACGGCAGATTGATATTATTGATGATGGCGGGGAGGTTGTTCAGGAAACCCGTCTGTTTGATCCCGATGCCGGGGTTTCCCGCTCGATGCGCAGTAAAGAAGAAGCGCACGACTATCGTTATTTTCCCGATCCCGATCTGCTACCGCTACTGGTCGCTGATGAATGGGTGGAGAAGGTTCGTCAGCAGTTGCCCGAA
>JAOZQF010000181.1 GCA_029932345.1 Desulfuromusa sp.
CTCCAGGAGCAGGCTTAGAATCAACTCTTTCCGGTTCATCCCTTTTTCACGCCAGTTTTTGATCTGTTTTTTTGTAACGGAAAAATATTTTATCAATTGTTGATCAACAATATAATCTGCCAGCAGTTCCGGGTTGTGACTCAGTTGCCAATACTCATCTCCTAATTTCTGTCGGTTGAGATCCAGCTTCTTAAATACCTGCTCCCAATCACTGCTGTGGTGATAAATTTCATCAACTTTGTTGTAGTCCTGCTTGCTGTGGGCAGCAACGTCATAAAGAATCCATAGATGAGTTCCGCTCTCTCCACCCATTTTAGCTTTAACCAGATTCCGCTTATCGACAGCGTAGATCAATGAGATAAAAGAATTCTGTGTGGTCGCCAGGAAATAGGGATCAGCTGCCGCGGTATCTCGATGGTTAAAAGTACGGTCCTGAAAACAGTGACAACTGATGGTTGATTCCGCCCCGACTGAAGTCGGAAGAAAGAGAAGAAGTAGGATTAAGAGGATTTTCACTGCAGGGGTCTCCCTCTGGATGCGATTGGGTTAAATGTAAAAGAAAAACGAGAGTGATACTCTCCCGTTTTTTTGTTTTTGGCAATTTAATTCTGGGTTTGTTCAGTTGCTCTGGGAGCTTGCGACCATGGTCACTGATCATCCCGAGGCTAAACATCCATCTTTTCAATTAATCTTTCCAGATAACGTGATTTCATCTGTTTACTGGCCATGACCTGTTTGATCGGTGGTAATCGTAAAATTACGCCGAAGATCGCCGCAAGGGCACGATGGCTGAACAACGCCTGATTATCAAAAATCAGATTCTGCAATTTGCCCCGTTCAATCGCCATGACAACTGCTCGGTGAACACCGTTAAGTGGGGTCAGAACTCGTTCGGGTCGTGATTTTAGTTTGATCACTTTTTCTGGACAGACGCGGACACAAAGGCCGCAGCCGAGGCAGCGATCTTCAATCAAAGTGGCTTGTTTGCGGTGAGGTTTTTTCGGATCATTGGCCGAGGAGAGAGCGATTGCTTCCACCGGACAGACGTTGACGCATTTGCTGCATCCGGTACAATCTTTTTGATTGATCTCCGGGATGAAATTGGTTGTGTGTACCGGATTTAAAATGGTAAAGCGGCGGGCGGCGATCATCGCTTCGCAGCAGCAGCCGCAGCAGTTGCAAATAAAATTGACTTGCTGCCGGACATTTTCCCCGAACTGCACCAGATTATGGTCATAGGATTGCTGCAACAAATCCAGGCATTCTACGCTATCTATCAGGCGGGCATGCCCATGTTTGGTCAGTGATGCTGCAGAGCTGTTGAAGGTCATACAAACATCCATCGGGGCATCGCATGCCTTGCCCAGATGATGCATTTTATGGCGGCAGTAACAGGTGCCAACACCGATATGTGAAGCGGTTTTTATCACTTCTGTGGCACGCTCATAGTCGAGAACATGCAGAGCGTCTTCATTGCTGAGAACCGGTTCATGGATAAAGGTTCGACCGAGCTGGGTCTCGCCACGAGCCATCAGTTCGCGGATAAAATCTTCTTCTACATTCATGTATTGATAGAAAAGTTCGCTAAGAACTTTCTGGTCGATATCGCCACGGGTGCGCATCAATGAAAATTCAAAAAAACCGGCCATGGGAGGGGGGAGAATGTAGATGGATTCTCCATTTTGCTCCAGATCAACCAGAATGGCTCGGCTGGCCAGCTCCTCAAGTACTTTGCGGGTTTCGGTCAGATTGAGTTTCCAGATTTGACTCGCTTTTTGAGCATTGAAGGGTTTGATCGGCAGCTGTGCTACCAGTTCAGCCTCTTTTTCGCTGAACAGAATAGCGAGGATTTTGTAGAGCAGTTGAGACGGTGGTGCCCCTTGCGGGTAGCGATTGAGTCGATCAGTTAAGCGAGTGTAGCTGGATTTTAGTGTGTGATGAGCCATATCGTAACCCCAGTTTCTTACATTTAAGAGGTAGAGATAGGTCAGTATTACGAGTTTTTGCTAAAAAATCAATTAATCTGAGGATTGGGACGTATTTTATTTGTGCTCCAGACTTGTGCAGGAGTGACTATCGGTGCAAAGATGAACTTATGAATGGTGGAAAAAATAAATATCTCATCTGGTTGCTCGGGTTCACGATTTTGCTTGGCTGTTTAGTCGGTGGTGGGCTCTGGTTGCAGACCGGTTTGATCGTGGACTCTCTTACCGCTAAAGTGAGTTCGGCCTATTCCGGGCAAGGCCATGCTGTGACTCGACCTGAAATTGATCTTCAGGTTCCTGAGACAACTGAGATCGCTCTGTTTGCCCTTGGCTGATTCTGGGGAGTCGATTCCCGGTTCGGGAGTATTCAGGGTGTCTATCGAACCAGTGCCGGCTATGCCGGGGGCTCAGAGTCCGGCCCCAGTTACCGGAAAATGAAGGATTATAGTGAAACTGTTCTGGTTGAGTTTAATCCCCGGGAGGTCTCTTATCGGCAACTGTTGGAGGTATTCTGGAACAGTCACAATCCAACGACTGAGTCCTTCAGTCGTCAGTACCGCAATGCAATTTTTTATCTGACTGAAGAGCAGCGGGTTCAAGCGGAACAGTCTCGTGAGCTTCTTGAGAGGACCAAAAAACGCCCGCTTTATACTGCAATTGAAGCCGCTGGAGATTTTTATCCAGCCGAAGATTATCATCAAAAATATTATTTGCGACGATTGGATAAATTGATCGGTGAATTCAAGCAGCTATACCCGGATGATGAGCAGTTTAGTGCATCAACTGCCGCCGCAAGAATTAATGGTTATCTTGGTTGTTATGGTGAACCGGAAGAGTTGAAAAAAGAGGTTGGCCTGTTTGGGTTATCTGCCGCGACACAGAAATATTTGGTTGAGTATATCTCAACAAAGTGCAGCCACTTTAGAGGTCTGACCTGCCCTGCTCCAACGAGAGAGTAGGGCAGATCAGACCAATTCTATTTTGCTTCGACGGGTAACCCTGCCTTCATCCAGCTACGATACCCACCCCGCAACGCTCGCACCTGGGTAAATCCATTTTTTATCAACGTCCGTGCCAGACCGGCACTGGAAGATTCATTCCGTCAGGTACAGTAAGTTACAATCTCTGTGTCGGGGGGGACTTCATTTTTCAGTTTTTTTAACTCCTCCATAGTTGTCACTCTGGTTGCCCCCGGGATTTTATCTTTGGCATGCTGCCACTGACTCGAACTTCGTGTGTCAATAATGACGACTGTTTCACCGCTGCTTTGCAGAGTTTGAAATTCGGCAATGGTGATTCTTTCTACATCACTTGTTTTTTTGGGAGTATTAGCGGCTATTGCAGTCCCAAAAAAAGTCAGGGAGAGGATTATAATCAGGGAAAAGCGTAGGGGGGTGAAGGTGAACATTGCAGGATCTCCTTTGTTGAGTTTTTTACATTGTAGCACGGATTTATATTTCATAGTTGAACAATGGGAAATCAGCAGATCAGTGACTTGATCTGTTGTAATATCCGGAAACCTGTGTTTGTCGCTTGGTTTCATCAGTACTCAATTGATATATTTATATGCTTATTGTTTAATGCGTCATCTGTAAACGCACTCTGGCTATCAATCTGTTTGCG
>JAOZQF010000041.1 GCA_029932345.1 Desulfuromusa sp.
TGACCTTTTAGAAAGAATTTATCCGCCGAATAAAAGATTTAAGTAGACCATAGCTGCGCCGATTAAACTCAACCATTAAACGTGGAAGATGCTTCAAATCTGGCTGGTCATCTTCTTCGGGCAGAGGAGAACTTAAACTCATTATTCCACCGGGGATCAGAATTGCACCAAACTCATTGGTTAAAATTTTTAAGTGATCAGAATCAAGAACCTTATTCAAACGGATAATCAACTTATTTTTAACAAAGCGCATAGAATGGTAATTGCGATAGAAATCATCAATCATCTGTACCGCTTCCAGGGGATCGCGAGTCAGCGAGAACAGACCAAAATCCTCACCGGAAATCAAGCCCCGCTTCAGCAAACTATCACGGAGGAAATCGAGCCAATCTTCCCAATAGCCATCTCCATCATCAATCATCACCAATGGAATTGGCGGGTTTTTACCGGTCTGAATCAAGGTCATTATTTCCATCGTTTCGTCCAGAGTTCCAAACCCACCGGGAAACATGACGACAGCAGCAGCTTCTTTCAGGAAAGCGACCTTACGATTGAAAAAATATTTATAGGTGATAGATTTTTCATCCTGATCCATCACCGGGTTGGTATCTTGTTCAAACGGGAGCCTGATATTGACCGCAAAAGAGTTTTCAACCCCGGCCCCCTCATTCCCGGCCCGCATAATCCCTGGACCACCTCCGGTAATCACCATGTAGTTCCGCTCAGCCAGCATCCGGGTGAATTCTACACATTTCTTATAAATCGGTTGATCGGGAGAGGTTCGGGCACTGCCAAAAACTGTGACTTTTTTACGATGTCGGTAGGGAGAAAAAACTTTATTGGTATAGCGCATCTCCTTCATCGTCGTACACATCAGTTTTTGGTCTGCCAGATAATCGTTTTCCTGACCGGACTTGAGTGCGCCAATAATCATTTCCCGAATCATTTCAGGATGATAAACACTACATTTACCCATTAATTGATCTATAAGCTCATCAATTTCACCATTACATCGATCAAAACTCAATGACATCACGGACTCCTTCAACTCACTTTATTTACAAATCGACCGTAAAAAAACGGCAGTACGATATAATATCATACTGCCGTAAAAAAAGTGGCCAAAGAAGTCCGTAAGCCGGGTTCTGTTCCCCACTGCAGTTACCTGCAGCAGGGCAGTGATCATTCATCTAGGACCGCTGTTGCCAACGGTCTCAAGCAGCCAGACCCGGGAACTTCGGGCGGACAGCCCTCAAACATTCCCCTATTCGACCTTGCTCCGGATGGGGTTTACCGAGCTTCCGACGTCACCGTCAGAACTGGTGAGCTCTTACCTCACCCTTTCACCCTTATCTGTCGCCGCAATGCTTTGACAGACGGTCTTCTCTCTGTGGCACTTTCCCTGGGGTTGCCCCCGGTTCCCGTTAAGAACCATCCTGTCCTGCGGAGCCCGGACTTTCCTCCCGTCCGCAAAGCGAACCGGCGATCACCTGTCCTTCTTTGACCAAATTTATAACAAATCTTTATTTTTCCGTATCTACGTATAAAATCCGGTTACAATGGGGGCAAGTTTGAATTTCATGCACTTGTAACAGTCGATTATACTGCTGCGGTGGCAACTGCATATGACAGCCGAGACACGCACCGTTTCGAGCCAGAACCAGTGCCAAGCCACCCCGACGCTTGAACAGGGTATGATACTTCCGCAATAAACTTACCGGAAGTTCTGCTGCAACTGATTCCCGGGTCTGAGTCCGCTTCAACAACACCTCTTCCGACTCAGCCAGAAGCTGTTTTAGTTCAGCACCACGCCCTTCAGATTTTTCCTGAATAGCGGCAAGTTCACCCTCCTTCTCCAGAAGATCGGATTCAAGGGTTGTCACTTCCTGCTGCTTGGCCTGCATCTGCTCCTCAACATCTTTGTTCGCCTTTTTAGCGATATCAATCTCTTTCAGAACCGCAACATATTCCTTCTGGGTTTGGATTTCAGGCAGACGAGCTTCCACCCGGGTCACATTATCCCGTTCCTTGAGCAACCCTTGCTGCAGCTCTGCTTCGTCATGCTGCAACTGAGCCACCTCGTCATTCAATTGATCCAGCATCGCCTGTACTCTTGTCGCATCCGCTGCAAAAGTATCCAATTCGTCGAGATAGTTCTGCCGGGTTGTCTCGATAGCACTGATTTCCAGGTCAATTTCTTGAAGATCTCTCAGCAGGTTCATTTTGTTTTGCACGTTAATAGCCTCCATTTTCAGTCTATGTTACGACAGTCAGAATATCACCAATGGATCACTTTCTGCTGCCATTTCTATTACTTCAAGGTTAAAATTATTTTCACTCAAACTACTCCGTAACCGTGTGGAAAGTTCACCCACCATGATTTGTTCCGTGGCAAAGTGCCCGGCGTCAATCAACGCCACCCCTTCAGCTCTAGCCCTTTGAGCCTCATGGAATTTGATATCTGCCGTAACCAGACAATCGGCACCATGTCGCACTGCAGCAGAAAACAGCGACATCCCCGTCCCTCCACAAACAGCAACCCGGCTGATCTGCTGTTGCAACTCACCGACCAGTTTGAGCGCCGGAAGATGCAAGTTCTCTTTGACCTGCTCGGCAAATTGTTGCAAGGTCATTTGCTGTTCAAGCTGACCAACCCGCCCCAGTCCGACATCCAGCCGCTTTTTTTCCAATGGGATCAGATCGTAAGCAACCTCTTCGTAAGGATGAGCTTTCAACATTCGTGAAACAATTTTATTCAATAACGGAGCAGGGAGAATTGTCTCAAACCGGACCTCTTCCGTTGTTTCAATCTCTCCAGGGGTTCCGATAAAGGGTTGTGAATCCTGATTGCCGCGAAATGTGCCACTGCCACGGCTATTAAATGAACAATGGTCATAATCCCCAATTTGACCCGCACCGGCAGCAAAAACCGCCTCCTGAACGACCATTTCATGACTAGGAGGAACGTAGACGACCAACTTATAAAAATAACCACTCTCCGGACGCTCCAGGGGAATGACATCCATCACTCCCAACCGCCTAGCCAGCCAGTCATTTAATCCATCAGCAGCGCGATCCAGGTTGGTATGGGCACTCACTATGGATATATTCCCCTTGATTGCCTGAAACAGAACCCGACCGGTCATATCTGTCGGGGTCAAGCGCTTAAGCGCTCTGAAGATCAATGGATGGTGTGAAATAATCAACTCTGCCCCCAAACGGAGGGCTTCCTGAACAGCAATTTCTTCAGCATCAAGACAGACCAGAATTTTGCTGATTTTCGCAGATGGGTCACCAACCTGCAGCCCGACATTGTCCCAATCTTCGGCTAGATCAGGGGGGCAAAGTTGATTCAACAACCCGATGATATCGGTTAAATGAGCAGGTTTTTGTTTGACCATTTGCCCTCTTCTGCAAAAAAAGAAAGAGTGCACCGGTTTTCCGGTACACTCTCTTAAAATCTAGTTCCCCAAACTTGCAAGCTGGGTCGCAATCTCTTCGCTTCTCCGTGGTTCAATATCGGGAAGCATTAACCCGGTTAAGTGATTAACTCCGCTCAATCTCGATGACCTAATAAAGTTAGCAATTAAATACCGTTGTATGGTGTTACTTTCTGGAAAATCGGGATCTCCAAGTGAGTAACGGATAAAGTGTCCAACCATGAGATTTCCTCGTGGACACTGAATAAATGGTGGGCCCACCAGGACTCGAACCTGGGACCAGCCGGTTATGAGCCGGCGGCTCTAACCAACTGAGCTATGGGCCCTTCGCACAAGCAAGTAGAATAAAAAAAGTGGGCCACACCTGTCAAGTGAAAGTATCACTTTTCCAGATAATATTTTGTATCGAATCATCAACTTTCGGTCGCAGCAAAGCCCCGCAATCTTTTTGCCCGGCTGGGATGGCGCAATTTACGCAGTGCCTTGGCCTCAATCTGTCGAATCCGCTCACGGGTTACGTTGAAATCTTGGCCAACCTCTTCAAGAGTATGGTCAGATTTTTCACCAATCCCAAAACGCATCCGTAAAACCTTCTCTTCCCGAGGGGTCAGAGAAGCAAGGACCCGCGAGGTCTGATCGGAAAGATTCCCCTTAAGAACCGCTTCCAGTGGTGAGATGACACCTTTGTCTTCAATGAAATCACCAAGTGAGGAATCTTCCTCCTCACCGATTGGTGTTTCCAGACTGATCGGTTCTTTGGCAATCTTCAGCACTCGCCGGACTTTATCCAGAGGGAGATCCATCCGATCAGCAATTTCCTCTGGAGTCGGTTCACGACCACACTCCTGAACCAGCTGCCGGGTGGTTCTGATGAGCTTGTTAATCGTCTCAATCATATGGACCGGAATCCTGATTGTCCGAGCCTGGTCGGCAATCGCCCGGGTGATCGCCTGACGAATCCACCAGGTTGCATAGGTCGAAAATTTATAGCCACGACGATATTCAAACTTGTCAACTGCCTTCATCAGGCCGATATTCCCCTCCTGAATCAGATCAAGAAACTGCAAACCCCGATTGGTATATTTTTTTGCGATGGAAACAACCAGACGCAAGTTTGCTTCAACCAGCTCAGCTTTCGCTTTTTTGGCAATCCACTCCCCTTTGTAAACTTTCTTCAAATATTCAAGTAAATCACCCGGCTCAAATCCGGACTCTTCCGTAACCCGTTTAAATTGACGCTCTGCGGATAACAAACGTTTCTCCACAGACAACAGAATATCACCGGCCACTTTTAATTCTTCAGCGACCGCATGAGCATCTACATCACTTTCCCGCATCCGGGTCAGATACTCACCGATCTCACTATACGGACGGTTGACCTTCTCCTCGCAATCTGCGATTTCAGCTTTCCCTTTTTTTACTTGAGCACCCATATTTTTGAGACGATCAACGATTTTAGCAACCTGAAAATCTTTCAAGTGCACTTCCCGCAGCAGATTGATCAGTTGATCACGAGCCGCTGTTTCCGCTGATTCCAGCTCCTGGCGCTTTTTCTTGGCGGGGTTTGCCGACAGGGATTCCTCAATCTCTGCCAACTGCAGCGTTAAGACATTAAGTTTTTCATGTAACTCCAACAGCCGTTTGCGCTGCTTTCCTTCAACTTCACCCCCCTCTTCTTCATCATAATCACGCGTAATATCGGAAACCCGAACCTGTTCTCGTTCAAGCCGGGTCAATAACTTCATCACCGCCTCTGCTGCAATCGGGGTACGCATCACCACCTCGGTCACCTGCGCCTCACCCTCTTCAATCCGTTTGGCGATTTCAACTTCGCCCTCGCGGGTCAACAGGGCAACCTGCCCCATTTCACGCAGGTACATCCGAACCGGATCACTGGTGCGGCCAAGGGTTCCCGCCTCCAGCTCAACCTCACGCTCATCGCCGTCACTATCGTCATCCTTAGAAGCTGAAGCCTTACTTTCAGATTCGACGATCTCAATATCCATTTCACCGAACATACTCATAACATCCTCAAGTTGCTCCGAGGAGACCATGTTAGCGGGCAACATATCATTCACTTCATCATAGGTGAGGAAACCCCTCTCCTTCCCCATGTCGATCAGTTGCTGTATTTCATCCGGGTTTATTTTTTTAGCCATTTTTGCACCGTTCTCCTCTGCCGCCTGAACATATCCAGACTCATATATTTAAGTAAGTGTAACGACTACTTCAGATTTGTAAACTCTTTCAACGAATCATTTAAATTTTTTGTCTCTTGCCCCTGCTCATAGTGACGAATTTTATCAATTGACTCTACCCGTTGCCGCTTGATCTGTTCCTGCTGTAAAGACTTTAAGCAATCACTGAAAATAGCATCAACATTCTCACAGAATTGACCCTGATCAAAACTGGCCAAAGCGGTCAACAGAAGAACTTTATCGGGATCGAGCTCCGCAGCCAGAGACTCCATATCAAAACCTGAATCAGCCGAATGGTTCAGTAGCAGCTGAGCCATATCCAGGGAATTCTGATGGTGAAGCAGATCCAAACCACCAGATTCCAGTATTTTCTCCGCTGGGACATGATTTTTCAATAGGAGACACAACAGAGTTTTTTCCGATGGACTCCAACCCGGCTTTGCAGCAGCAGGTTTTGTCCTCTGAGGATGGTTCGCCCCAATGGTCTCCGAAAAGGGATCTTCCGGAAAGGGGTATTCCTCTGTCAACGGCACTTCTGTAACAATCTTCTTTTTCTGTTGTCTCTGCCCGGCGACCCGGACCCGCACCTCTTTCAACTGTCCCAGATCAATACCACTGCGCGCTGCCAACTCCTTTAAATAGAGATCCTGCTCCAGCTCACTGCTTAATCCCGATATCTGTTCAACAATTTTTTCTGCCGCCCGGGCTTTCTGCTCAATCCCACTCCCCGCCTCAGCCAGAAGATCATCGATAAACAGATCCATAACCGAACGGGATTTTTCCAGCCGCAACTGAAAAGCCTCAGCACCCTCGCGCTGGATAAATGAATCGGGATCGTCACCACCGGGCAGTTCAATCACCGCAGCCGCAAGACCTTCTTCCTGCAGCACCGTCATCGCTTTAAAAGTTGCCTTTTTACCTGCCGCGTCCTGATCAAACAACAGAATCACCCGTTGCACATAACGTTTGAGAACCTGGACATGATCTGCAGTTAAAGCCGTGCCACAGGTTGCAACAACCTGAGGAAACCCTGCTCGGCACAATGCCAGCTGGTCAAAATAACCTTCAACGACTAATACTTCGCCACTCTGGCGCATCGCCTGACGAGCCTGATAGAGACCAAACAGAACCCGACCTTTATGGTAGATCGGCGATTCCGGTGAATTAATATATTTCGGTTTGCTGTCATCCAGAACTCGCCCGGCAAAAGCAACAATTTGCCCGGACAGATCATAAATCGGAAAAATCAATCGACCACGAAACAGGTCATAATCACCACGACCCTGCTTTCCAGGTCGAATCAATCCCAGAGTCCGGGCATCATCAGCAGAAAGGTCCTGCTCCTCCAGATGGTTTTTCAACCCATCCCAACGATCAAGAGCAAAACCAATCTGATACTCCCCGGCAGCTTTACGCCCATAACCACGGGCCTTCATATACTTTCTTGCCACCTCACCAGCCGGGTGATCCATCAATAATTGATGGAAATAGTTTGCCGCAACCTCATTGACCCGATAAAGCCGTTCCCGCTGCCGTTGCCGTAACTCCTCTTCAGGGGAGGGAGTTCGCTCTTCCAGGTCGATTCCAATCCGCTCCGCTAAACGGCGCACCGCATCGGGAAATGCCAACCCTTCAATCTGCATCAGAAAAGAAAAAGCATCTCCACCGACCCCGCAACCGAAACAATGGAAAAATTGCCGGGCAGCGTTAACACTGAACGAGGGTGACTTTTCTGAATGGAAGGGACACAGTCCCATATGATTAACACCAGAGCGCTTCAAACTGACATATTGTGAAATTAACTCAACAATATCGGTCCGTTCTCGAACTTCGTTAATCTTACCTTCAGAAATCTGTCCAGTCATTGTCCACTCAATTCGGCAATGGTGATATTTTCTCCCCCCTGATCTGCTGGAGCAGCATAAAACGCAGTCACAGCTGATTCTCCGGCTAAATGTTCACGCACTGCCCGACGCAGGATACCCTCTCCGGCACCATGGATAATTTCCACCTGTTGTAAATTGTGCAACAGGGCATCATCAATGAAGCGCTCTAAGTGAGCCAGTGCCTCATCAACTCGCTGACCAATCAGCTTCAGTCGGGTACTGATCTGCCGCTCGATCACGGTGCGGGAAACCGACTCGCTTTTATTGGTCGGAACAACAAATCGGCGTGGCTTAAATTGCTCCAGAGCATTCAGTGGCTGGCGCATCCACTTACTGCCAACCCGCAGTTCGACACTCTCACCATGCAGTCGCTCTACCTGCGCTTCAATTCCCAGAGAAAAAACCTGCACAATTTCCCCAACCTTTAATTCTTCTGGAACCACCCCAACTTTTTTTTGTTTCGGCTTGAAGGGGGTCAGTTCCTCACGAGCAACGGTCAATTCCTGTCGATCAGCAATCGCCTGCTGCGGAGATACAGAACCCGGCTGGCGCTTGCGTAAGGTCTTCATTCGGGCTTCGGTGGCGGTAATCAACTCCTCCGCCTGACGGGTCGCCCGGGTCAGAATTTCCTGTTTTTTCCCTTTGATCTGATTTAATTGCCGTTTTCTTAACTGTTGGGCAATATCAGCTTCAATCCGGGATTGTTTCACCAGCGACAATTCCTGATCAAGCTGCTGCTGCCGTTCATTGAGTCGCGTCAGTAAAACACTGTGATCGTGTTCCTCCGCACCGAGATATTGGACGGCACGCTGAATAACCGGATCCGGCAACCCCAACCGTTTGGCTGTCGTCAACGCACTGCTGGCTCCGGGGATTCCGTAGCGCAGCCGATAGGTCGGAGCCAATGTTTCAGGATCAAAATCAACTGCGGCATTTTCGATGGCGGCATGCCCATCGGCAAAATGTTTCAGTTGCCCCAGGTGGGTGGTCAACAATACTTTTGCCCCCTGCTGGCAAAGCTGGTCAAGGACCGCCTGAACCAGTGCGGAACCCTCCGCCGGGTCGGTCCCGGTTCCCGCTTCATCAAGCAGAACCAGAGTCTCCGCATCAGCTTTTTCAAGAATCTCTCGAACCTTCAGCAGATGGCCGGAAAAAGTTGAGAGACTCTCCTCAATACTCTGTTCGTCACCAATATCGACATACAGATGTCGGTAGAGATGGAAGCGGCTCTCGGGGTGACAGGGAATATGCAACCCGGAACGGACCATCAATAAAAGCAACCCTAAGGTTTTAAGAGCAACCGACTTCCCCCCGGTATTCGGACCGCTGATCACCAGAGCCTGGCAACCATCTTTCAGCAAAATATCGACCGCAACTGCCGCAGAAAGGTCAAATCGACCCTCCACCTCCATCAGCAGTGGATGGCGTACCTGCTTCAGTTCAATAATCGATTCATCAACCAGTTCAGGACGGCATCCAGCATAGTTTCGCGACAATCTTGCTGCGGCAAAACGGAGATCAATCTGTCCCAGTAAAGTTTGATTTTTATCCAGAACAGCGCTATCACGCCGAACCAGTCCTGCCAGTTGTAATAAAATTCGCCGTTCTTCACGCTGCTCTTCCCGAGCTAACTGCTGCAGCCGATTGTTCCCTTCCAGAACCTGAGAAGGCTCAATGTACAGAGTTTGTCCACTGGCTGACTCATCTTGGACAAAACCTTTTACCTGGCCACGGCAGTCACTTTTTAACGGCACGACATAACGGTTATTGCGGATCGTTATCAAACGCTCCTGAAACAAGTTGGAGGAGTGATCTCCGCTCAACAACTGATCGAGCTGTTGCTTGATCCGGCTGCGACTTTGCCGGATCTGGTAACGCAAATCACCCAGCTCAAACGAAGCGCTGTCTAGCAGTTCACCCCGCGAACCGATGGAATCCTGTAAGCGCCGCTGCAATTCCGGCAATGCGGTCATCCCGGTTGCCAATTGACACAACAACGGCTGTTGCGGTGAAGATTTAAACCAGAGCCGACAATCTTCCATAACCCTCAAAGACTGGGCTATTTTCAGCAGATCTTCACCGCCAATCAGGCTCCCTTCCGCCTGAACCAGTTTCAGCAATGGGGAGAGATCCCA
This sequence comes from Desulfuromusa sp., assembly GCA_029932345.1. GTDB lineage: Bacteria > Desulfobacterota > Desulfuromonadia > Desulfuromonadales > Geopsychrobacteraceae > Desulfuromusa. Next base: position 9,660 of record JAOZQF010000041.1, read on the forward strand.
ACATCCCCCTAGAGAGGGGGCCTGACCATCGAGCAACCATTGAGCTGCCTCGTCAACCTCCGTCAAAGCCTTTTCAACAACCGCCTGATCTGAGAATGGGAGCAATTGCTCCGCCTGCAGATATCCCGGCTCCGACTGAGTCTGACCTGCCAGCAGGGCTCTCAGCCGCGGGTATTCAAGTCTTTGCAGTGCCGCTTCGCTACAGATCATTTATGATTTCGAAACCAATTGGGTGATACTGCCGCTACCGACCAATTAAACTTCGACTCCCGCTAAATACTGATTCCCCAAGGGTAACAAAAGGGGGAGCCAACTGTGATTTTTTAAGTTCCCCCCTGATAGCATCCGGTGCAACCGAAGAGCTGAAAGCAAGCACGATCATCGAGAGGATAACAACCCCCTGAATAATTCCAAATATCGCTCCTGCCAACCGGTTAAAACCACCGAGAAAAATAAGTTTCACAAAACGGTTCAGAACAAAGCCAAGCACCGCAAAAAGAACCACCACCAGAAGAAAGATGGAGAGAAAAGCCACCCAGATGCAAAGCTGTGCCGGAAGATTAAAAGAATCCTGCAAAAACTGCGCTAAAGGCAGATGAAAGGTGAAAGCAAAAACACCCCCCAAGACCAGCCCGAGGAGCGAACAGACCTCCCTTAACAGTCCACGGAAAATCCCCTTTACCAGGAAAAAGAAGAGGATCACCAATATAGCAATATCTATCAGTCCCAAAGGGTGACCCACCTATCCTGCAAGCAGTTCCCGGACCAGTTGATTCACCACTTTGCCATCAGCACACCCCTTGGTTCTAGCCATAACCTGTGGCATCACTTTACCCATGTCCTTCAGCGATGTTGCACCAAGGTCAGCGATCACCTCGGTTACCACATTTCGGACTTCCACTTCGCTGAGTTGAACGGGAAGATACCCCTGCAAAACTGCCATTTCAACTTCTTCTTTTGCTGCCAGTTCCGGGCGATCATTATCACTGTACATCTGAGCTGCTTCACGTCGCTGCTTCACTGCAGTAAAGATAACCCCAAGAATCCCGTTATCATCCAAGTCCTGACGCAGTTCGATCTCTTTATTTTTAATGGCGCTGCGCAACTGCCGAATCGTTCCAAGACGGACGGCCTCCTTGCTTTTCATCGCCACTTTCATATCCTGCATAAGTTGATCTTTAAGACTCATAGAGTGCACCCGCGAGCAAAAGAATAAAATACAAAGAGGGTGCCCAGAGAATTCTGGCACCCATATTTAAGTTTTTTTCTGTCAATCACCCAAAATTCAGCAACTTCACTCGACCTTGAGACATTTAAAAGAATTTTGTAGTTTATTTGTTTTACCCTCATAAATCAAGAACTTCTTTGTCTTTTCCAAGCTTTTTCTCACCCGTAAGAGCGTTGTTGAGTTGACAGTTGATAGATCAACGCTAAGCTGAAGGTATGTATAAAATTTTACTCTTCACAACTCTAAGCCTATTGCTATTTATCGGATCACCGGCTAGATCAGGCAATGCCGCGGGAACAACCATTCGCCAGCTGAACATTGCCTCATCCATCAATCCGGTCACTGCATCGTTCATAATCAAACAGATTGACACAGCCAACCGGAACGGTGAACGAGCAATTCTGATCCACCTCGACACCCCGGGTGGGTTGGACACGGCTATGCGCGACATCATTCAGGCTGAGCTAAACTCAGCAATTCCAGTCATTGTCTATGTGTCTCCTCAGGGTGCACGGGCCGCTTCAGCCGGGGCACTCATTACCCTTGCGTCAGACTTTGCCATTATGGCTCCGGGGACCAACATCGGTGCGGCCCACCCGGTTGCAATCGGTGCCAGCAATCAACCCGATAGCACCATGATGGAGAAGGTCGAGAACGATGCCGCCGCCTATGCCAGGAGTTTGGCACAAAAACGGGGCCGTAATCAGGACTGGGCAGAACAGGCAGTGCGAGAAAGTGTCTCTATCTCTGCGCAAGAAGCATTGGACCTGTCGGTCATTGATCTGATTGCAGATAATACCGAGAGTTTATTGCAACAATTGGATGGCTATAAATATATCCGGGACGGTGAAACCCGAATCTTTCACGGCACCAAGTCCGTACTGGAACGGGTGGAGATGGACTGGCGGCAAAAGGTTCTCAATGCCCTCAGCAACCCAAATATCGCCTATCTGTTGATGATGCTGGGTATTGTCGGAATTTTCTTTGAAATCTCCCAGCCGGGAGTTGTTTTCCCCGGTGCAATTGGCGCCATCGCTATTCTGCTGGCACTGTTTGCTTTTTCATCCCTGCCGATCAACTACATCGGCGTACTGCTGATTTTGCTGGCAGTGGTTCTATTTATCCTGGAAGTCAAAGTTATCTCTTACGGGATGCTCTCAGTGGGGGGAATTATCGCCATGGTGTTCGGTTCCCTGATGTTGATCGACAGCAGTGAACCATATCTGCAGATTTCCCGGGCAGTGATTGCTGCAACGGTTGCAGTCAGTGCCGGTTTTATTATTTTTGCCACTTGGATGATTATCCGAACCCAGCGCCGCCCGCCTGTCTCCGGACAGGAAGGGATGATAGGAAAAGTCGGTGAAGCTCTTGAACCGATTCACACAAGAGGACGGGTTTTTGTCCATGGTGAGGATTGGCAGGCATGTTCTGACCAGCCGATAACCGCAGGAAGTGGTATCGAAGTTATTCAGGTTATGGACGGGCTCAAACTTAAAGTTAAAGCGATTGAAGCAGTGAACCTGACAAAAACACTTGAACCAAAGGAGGACTAAAATATGTTTGGATTGGGATCTGGTTTTTTTCTGATTATTGCGCTGGCCCTTATTGTCATTATTATCGCCTCTGCTATCCGGATACTCCTCGAATATGAACGTGGGGTGGTGTTCCGGCTCGGTCGGTTTTCCGGTGTCAAGGGGCCAGGTTTGAAGTTTATCATTCCAGTAATTGACCAGCTGAAAAAAATCAACATGCGTACCATTGCCATGGATGTTCCACCGCAGGATATTATTACCCGCGACAATGTCTCCATCAAGGTCAATGCAGTTCTCTATTTTCGTGTCGTTCAACCGGAGAAAGCCTTGATCGAAGTGGATAATTACCTCTACGCTACCAGTCAACTGGCTCAAACTTCATTACGGAGTGTCCTGGGGCAGGTGGAACTAGATGATCTGCTGGCCCAGCGGGATAAAATCAACCACAATCTGCAGGAAATTCTTGATCGGCAAACTGATCCCTGGGGGGTGAAGATTTCCAATGTTGAAATCAAGCATGTTGATTTACCTACCGAAATGCAACGCGCCATGGCCCGGCAGGCAGAAGCGGAGCGGGAGCGACGCGCCAAAGTCATCCACGCCACGGGAGAATTTGAGGCATCAGCCAACCTGGCTAAAGCGGCAGAACAGATCTCTTCCCAACCGGGAGCGCTACAACTGCGATTTCTCCAGACCATGACCGAAATCGCCACGGAAAAGAACTCAACAATCCTCTTCCCCATGCCGCTCGACCTGCTGAAACCATTTTTGACGGATAAAGACAAAGAAAGCAACTGAGATGAACCGGTAAA
>JAOZQF010000182.1 GCA_029932345.1 Desulfuromusa sp.
AGAGGATAATTGTTAGATGAAGTTTGTTGATCAGGTCAGAATTGAGGTAAAAGCAGGGGACGGCGGCCGTGGTTGTGTCTCTTTCCTGCGTGAGAAATTTGTCCCGAGAGGGGGGCCTGATGGGGGCGATGGCGGCGATGGGGGAAGTGTCTCATTTGTTGTTGACGAAGCCCTCTCAACATTGCTCGATTATCGTTATTTGCATCACTGTAAAGCCAAGAATGGTGCCCCCGGTCTGGGCAAGACTAAACATGGGAAAAATGGTGAATCTCTGCTGCTGCGGGTGCCGCAGGGGACTCTGGTTTATGATGATGAGACCAGTGAGCTTCTTGCTGATTTGACCAAACCTGGAGAGCCGTTGTTGTTTCTTCCCGGAGGGAAGGGTGGCCGAGGTAATGCCCGTTTTGCAACCAGTACTAACCGGGCTCCACGCCATGCTCAACCGGGGATCGCAGGAGAGGTTAAATCGTTACGTCTGGAGCTTAAATTGCTTGCGGATATCGGCTTGGTCGGGCTGCCAAATGCAGGCAAGTCGACCCTGATCTCTTCATTGTCTGCGGCCAAACCAAAGATTGCTGACTACCCGTTTACCACCCTGGTCCCCAACCTCGGGGTTGTCCCCTATGGTGGATTCAAGACGATGGTGATGGCCGATATCCCTGGGCTGATTGCCGGAGCGAGTGAAGGGCAGGGTCTCGGAACCCGTTTCTTGCGCCATGTTGAGCGGACCGATCTATTTCTCCATCTGGTCGATAGCTCCTGTATGCAGGAGGGTGATCCACTCGAAAATTTTGAGATGATCAATGCTGAGTTGAAGCGCTATGATGAAACGTTGACCGGCAAGCCGCAAATAGTTGTCCTGACCAAAGTCGATGTTCCTGAAGTTAGAGAGCAAACCGTTCAGTTAACCGACCACTTTGAGTCGCTTGGTTATCTGGTATTTGCTGTTTCAGCAGTGACCGGTGAGGGGTTGAAACAACTGGTGACAGCGGTTGGCAATGAGCTTGACCGGTTACGAGAGGTCTGAGATCTTTTTTATTAATTTGAAAATTTCTGGTGAATTGAGGGGCTATGCGTAACGCGTTGCTGGCACATGTAAAGCGGGTTGTTATAAAGATTGGTAGTGGGGTTATCTCCAATAGTTCCGGGCTGGAAGAGGACCGGGTTGCTGCGTTATCGACTGATATTTGTCACTTGCTCGATCGTGGGTTAGAGGTGATCGTGGTTTCTTCAGGAGCAATATCTGCCGGGAAGGGGCAACTTGGGATCACCGGGCGACCGCAGACTATTCCGCAGAAACAAGCAGCTGCCGCAATTGGGCAAACGCAAATTATTCTGAAATATAAGGAAACCTTTCAAAATCAAACCCACAATGTTGCTCAAGTTTTACTGACCCGTGATGATTTATCAAACCGCCGTCGCTATTTGAATGCTCGTAATACCGTCATGACGTTACTTGAATACGGAGTGACTCCGATCATTAATGAAAACGACACAGTTGTCGTTGATGAGATCCGCTTCGGTGACAATGATAACCTTTCAGCTTTGGTGACCAGCTTAGTTGAGGCAGACCTGCTGATTATACTTTCTGATGTTGATGGCCTCTATGATCAGGATCCGGCAGAGAACCCACAGGCAGAACTGATTCCACTGGTTGAACGGATAACTCCTGAGATTGAAGCCATGGGGGGGAAATCAAATGGAGACATCGGTGTCGGGGGGATGAATAGTAAGTTGAAAGCGGTTAAACGGGCAGCACTCAGTGGTGTTGGAACGGTGATTGCCAATGGTCGCAGCGCAAATATTCTCTCCCGAATTTTCTCTGGCGAAGAGACTGGAACCTATTTTCTCCCGGCACAGTCAAAATTGACCGCGAAGAAACATTGGATCGCATTCTCCAAAAGACCGCGCGGTAAATTACTGATTGACGAAGGGGGACAACGAGCTGTTATCAAGTATGGAAAAAGTTTGTTGCCCTCGGGCCTTTGTGGTGTTGAGGGAGGTTTTGAACGGGGGGATGCGGTGCGTCTCTGTAATCTGAATGGTGAGGAGTTCGCCCGCGGTGTGATCAGTTATTCTCTGGCAGAAACGCTGCAGATTATGGGCAAGCAGAGCTCTGAAATTGAGACAATCCTCGGCTACAAATATCGCGATGAAGTGGTTTGTCGTGATAATCTGGTGTTAACTATCACTGATGATGAGGAAGTTGATTGATGTCTATTCGTGAAGAGATGGGTGCGCTGGCAACAGCTGCCAGACAGGCATCACGGCAGATGGCCAACTTGTCCTCAGAGATAAAAAATGAGCTGTTACTGAAAATGGCTGACGCCCTTGAGAGTGGCTCAGAACAGCTTCAGATTGAGAATCAAAAAGATCTGTGTCTGGCACGCGATAATGGAATGGCTGCGGCCATGGTTGATCGTCTGACTCTGACTGCTGAAACAATCAGCGGGATGGCAGATGGTTTACGTGAAGTGGCTGCATTGCCTGATCCAGTGGGTGAAATTACCGGCATGTGGCTAAGACCCAATGGTATTCGAGTCGGTCGGCAACGAATTCCGCTCGGGGTGATTGGTATTATTTATGAGTCACGACCGAATGTGACTGCGGATGCCGCGGGTTTATGCTTGAAGAGCGGCAACGCTGTTATTCTGCGTGGTGGCTCTGAGGCAATTCATTCCAACCGGGCTATTGGTCGAGTTTTACAGCAGGTATTGCAGGCTCTACAACTACCACAAGCGGCTTTACAGGTGGTGACAACCAGTGACCGGGATGCCGTAACGGAGTTATTGCGTCTGGAAGATTATATTGACTTGATTATCCCCCGTGGTGGCGAAGGGTTGATTCGCTTTGTCGCTGAAAACTCCAGAATTCCGGTTATCAAACATTATAAGGGGGTATGTCATACCTATGTCGATGCCCACGCCGACCTGCAAATGGCCGAGGATATCTGCCTGAACGCCAAAGTGCAACGACCCGGTGTCTGTAATGCCATGGAAACTTTGCTGATTCATCGTGATGTTGCGGCTGAATTTTTGCCACAGATTGTGAACTCCATGGGCAAGGCCGGAGTCGAACTACGGGGTTGTGTTGCTGCAAGAAAAATTCTTGCTGACCTGATTCCGGCAACAGAGGAAGATTGGGCGGCAGAATATCTGGATCTGACTCTGGCAATCCGAATTGTTGACAGTTACGAACAGGCTCGTGAGCATATTGAAACCTATGGTTCTCTCCACACCGAAGTGGTTGTCACCAATGATTATCAACTCTCACAACGTTTTCTGAGCGAAATTAATTCCAGTGTGGTGATGGTTAATGCCTCCTCTCGATTCTCTGATGGTAACCAACTGGGGCTTGGTGCGGAGATTGGAATTTCGACGACCAAGCTCCACTCTTTTGGGCCGATGGGGTTGGAAGACCTGACTACGCGTAAATTTATCGTCCTGGGAGATGGACAGGTTAGGGCATAGGTTCAAGGTTCAAGGTT
>JAOZQF010000183.1:0-1234 GCA_029932345.1 Desulfuromusa sp.
TTTTTTATGGAAAATAATCGTTTTCAGCGACTGGAATTGTTAATTGGGACGGCTGCCCTGAAGAGATTGCAAAGCTCCTCTGTTGTTGTCTTCGGGGTTGGCGGGGTTGGTGGTTATGCTGTTGAAAGCCTGGTACGGGGTGGGGTTGGTACGCTGACGCTGGTTGATCCCGATCAGGTTGGCACAACAAATATCAATCGGCAGATTCATGCTTTGGAAAAAACCGTTGGGCAGGTTAAAGTTGAAGTGATGGCAGAACGGTGTCGTGAGATTAATCCCCAAGCTGAAATTGTCACTCACCACTGTGCTTATCGGCAGGAAAATAGTGAGCAACTGCTGGCAACCCGATATGACTATGTTCTGGATTGCATCGATAATATCACCGATAAATTACATTTGCTGCAGAGTTGTTATCAACGTGGTTTGCCGATTGTCTCATCGATGGGGGCGGCGAATAAGCTTGATCCGACCCAAATAGAGGTTGCCGATATTTCAGCAACAAAAAAATGTCGATTGGCCCGGACAATCCGTAAAGAATTACGCAAGCAGGGGATTGTTCAGGGGATCAAAGTTGTTTATTCCACTGAAGAATTTCGACCGTTAAGTGGTGTCGATGCCACAGAGCGTAAGCCGGTTCTTGGTAGTTCATCTTATCTTCCGCCACTGTTTGGTTTGACCATGACAGGGGTGGTTATTCAGGCACTAATTGGAGAGATTGAGTAATGGATCCCTATTTCTGGCAGCTCCCGCTGCTATTTGTGGTTGGTATTGTTGCCGGTATCCTCAATACTCTGGCGGGCGGTGGATCACTGCTGACTTTACCATTATTGATCTTTATGGGACTGCCGAGTGCGGTTGCCAATGGTACTAACCGGATTGCGATCTTCTGTCAGAATATCTTTGCCATTCGTGGATTCAGTAAACGGGGGGTGATGCCGTTACAACTGGCGCTGCTCTGTGCTCCGCCTGCATTGCTGGGAAGCTGGATTGGTGCCAATCTGGCGATTGATCTTGATGATCAGGTGTTTAAGCGGGTGTTGGCAATGATTATGATCGGGGTGCTGATATTTACTGCCGTCGATCCGATGAAGCGGTTCCGGCAGGAAGATATCCAATTCGGTCTATGGCGAAAAACCCTGATTGTTGTCTCTTTTTTTGGTGTCGGTATTTATGGTGGTTTCGTCCAGGCCGGAGTTGGTTTTTTGATTATTACGGCGCTGTTGGTCCACGGACT
>JAOZQF010000183.1:1334-3471 GCA_029932345.1 Desulfuromusa sp.
TCGTCCAGGCCGGAGTTGGTTTTTTGATTATTACGGCGCTGTTGGTCCACGGACTCGATCTGGTACGGATCAATGCGATTAAGGTGTTTGTTATTTTTGCCTACACTTTTGTTGCTCTGGGGGTGTTTATTTATCATGGGCAGGTTGATTATTCCCTTGGTTTTGCCCTTGCGGCGGGAAACTCGATCGGGGGGGTGATCGGGCCGAAACTGGCGGTGGACAAGGGGCATGACTGGATTAAAAAGGTTGTCAGTATAACTGTGCTTATATTCGCTTTAAAACTGTTGTTATTCCCATAATTGAATCCGCTGTCGAATCATTGACTGCAGAACCGGTAAAGCGGTAAAATGGGGTGATAAACTCTGAGGAAAATCCATATTTTTAACGTACTTGAAAAAGTATTACTGCTGGAGAAAGAACATGGCTTTGCGAGAAATTTTGCGTTATCCGGAACCGCTACTGAAACAAAAATCGGTGCCAGTAACTGAATTTAATGATGAGTTGAAACAACTGGCTGATGACATGGTGGAGACGATGTACGATGCTCCAGGTGTTGGTCTGGCAGCCCCACAGATCGGAGCTCTGCAGCGGCTGATCATCCTCGATTGCTCAGCAAAAGATGAACCGGATGATCTGCTGGTCGCAGTGAATCCAGAAATTATTGCTGGAGAGGGAGATTCTCTGGAAGAGGAAGGGTGTCTTTCGGTTCCCGGCTACTGGGCTAATGTGAAACGCCATGCTACGGCAACTCTCCGCTATCAGGACACTGATGGAAATTTCTGCGAACGGGAAGCGGATGGGTTGCTCGCTATCGGTATGCAGCATGAAATTGATCATCTTGAAGGGGTGTTGTTTGTTGATCGTCTCTCCCCTTTAAAGCGCTCAATTTTCAGGAAAAAATATATGAAGATGCTGAAGGAGAAGGAAGCTGAAAATGCTGGCACCTGAGAATCTTCGTACCGTTTTTATGGGAACACCGGAGTTTGCATTACAGCCTCTACAGGGGTTGCTGGCGGCTGGGGTTAATCTGGTCGGAGTTTATACCCAGCCCGACCGCCCTAAAGGGCGAGGCAAAAAGCTGGCGGCTTCCCCGGTTAAACAATTGGCTCTGGAGCACGGTATTCCCGTTTTTCAACCACCGAAGTTGCGTGATCAGCAGGCGGTTGAAGAGCTTCAGGCGTTGCAGCCCGATTTGATTATTGTTGTTGCTTACGGGCAGATTTTACCCAAAGTGGCACTTGATATTCCTCGTTATCATTGCATCAATATTCATGCCTCGCTGTTACCGAAATATCGGGGTGCGGCACCGATCAATAAAGTGATTATTGATGGTGGGACCGAAACCGGGGTGACGACGATACTGATGGATGTCGGTCTCGATACTGGAGATATGCTGGTTAAGCGCAGCTTGAACATCGGTGAGAATGAAACCGCCGGAGAACTGCACAATCGCTTAGCGTTGTTGGGTCGAGAGGTCATGGAAGAGACTTTAGGCCAGCTCTGTGCAGGGACTCTGGTTGCAGAAAAGCAGGATGATGCTTTGAGTTGTTATGCCCCGATGCTGAAAAAAGAGGATGGTCTGATCGACTGGCAACGTTCTGCGATTGAAATTCATAACCAGGTGCGGGGACTTGATCCCTGGCCCGGTGCCTATACTTATCTTGAGGGTGAGGTGCTTAAAATTGCTGCAACGACAGTTGATACGGGTTCCGTCGAAGCGGCGGGGACGATCATCTCTGCAGATAAAACCGGAGTCCGGATTGCCTGTGGAGAAGGGGTTTTGATTGTTGGTGAATTGCAATTGCCGGGGCGGAAGCGTCTTGCTGCGATGAATTTTCTCAGTGGCAGGCCACTCTTTTCAGGAACTCTGTTGGGCTGAATGTAAGGGCGATTCATGAATCGCCCCTACGGATGTGTAACAAAATTATAGACGTAAAAATAAAAAGGGATAAAAAATGAATATAATGCGTACGGTCATGTTAATGACCTTAATGACTTTGATTCTGGTCGGTGCCGGTGGCGCCATTGGTGGTCAGAACGGGGCACTGTTGGCACTGGTGATGGCTGGTGTGATGAACTTTGGCAGCTACTGGTTTTCAGATAAAGTTGTGATCAAAATGTACAAAGGGGAAGAGGC
>JAOZQF010000002.1:0-34632 GCA_029932345.1 Desulfuromusa sp.
TCAGTGCCTCGCGGGGTTGCTATTGGCAGAAATGTCTATTTTGCCCCGAAGCAACCGCCCCGGTCCACCCTTACGGCAGTTTTCAACCCGCAGAATTCCCCGACTTGTTAGTACAATTATCTGAACGTTATGCGATTAAAAAATTTCATCTGACCGACAATGCTATCCCCGTTAATATCCTGAAAAAAATGGCGGAACACCGGGCTGACCTGAAAGGTCTCTCCTGGTTCGGATTTGTCCGCTTTGAACCTGCTTTGGAGGATCCAGAGTTTATCCAGCAGCTCGCTACATCTGGTTGCAAGATGTTACAATTGGGGCTGGAAAGCGGTTCTCAAGTAGTTCTCGACCGACTGGGAAAGGGGATCAAGCTGGCAGCGGCATCCCAAATTCTGGAAAACCTGCATCAAGCCGGAATCAGCAGCTATGTCTATATTATGCTGGGAACTCCGGGGGAAACTGAAGCGGATGCCGAAATGACCCTGAGTTTTCTGGAACAACATGCGGAGAAAATCGGCTTTCTCAATATTTCGATCATGAACCTGCCACGCGGATCAGAGCTATTGGAAAATCCAGAATTATACGGGATTGATAGCTCCTGGCTTCGAGATGATGACACCCCCCTTAGCCTCTATCATGAATTTAAATCTGCAACCGGTTGGGATCGTGCTGCTGCACGTAAATTTCTGAATCAACGGTTGCTTGGATCCCCGGTTATCCGGGAGATTGTCAAACGAAACCCACCTCTTTTCAGCTCCAACCATGCTTTTTTCTTTGTGTAACTCACCGCTTCGGATTAAAAATATTCGGCAGGTCATAACCAAAATAGCGCAAGCACATCAGCAGCAGAGTCATTGCTGCGGCCTCATCAAGATTGCCGATAAGCGGAATGTTGTCGGGGATCAGTTCAAAAAATCCTGCGGTCGGATTTAAGAGATAAATAAGCAAAAGAAATCCGAGGAGAAAAATAGCAGTTCTTTTCATCGTCATCACTCACATAAAATATGAAAAATAAATTCGACCAGAGCGTATTTCACTAAACTTTATTCGAAACTGTTTTTATAGCTGAGCAACAATAATTTTTGCGCCAAAACTATTTTTTATCTTTTATGACTATGGTAGATTTATACACATCTACAGCACTTTTTGCGATGTTATTATCTTTCTCATTATGATCCGCAAAAACGACAATCCCCGGTTGATGATAAAACCAATGACTGGAGCAGAAACAATGAAAAGAAAACTGACAATTATCTCAATTTTGTTGCTTGGCTTAATCCTTTCAGGTTGCCAGACAGCAGTCACAACAACTTACTACCTGGGAGCTAAAGCCGATCCGAAAGAGGTCGTCAACCTCTCGGCAGAGCAGGTTGAGCAGCAGCGTTGGCAAGATCTTTATGTGACGGTCGACTATTCCTACACTCATCAAGGGAACCAATTTGATATTGATGGACTCTTCTCATTTTCAGATAGTGCCAAGATAAATTTTTCAAACGTACGCCGGTTTAAATTACACCTGTTCCTGTTGGATCAAAATATGCGGGTCGTTGATTACCGTGAGGTCGTTCGAGCCCTGGGATACAGCGTGGAAAATCAGGAAACATTCAACGATACATTTGTGTTGGCTGAAAATGTCGTAGCATTCACCTTTGGCTACGAAGGAGTTCTAAGCGACGAAGGACTCAGTCAAGCAATCTTTAAGTTACCTAGACGTAACCCTTGAAGAATCCAAATAAATAGAGAATGGCAACAAACTGTATGAATAAATTTGATATCCTCCAGATTCTGGTTGAAGAAACCGCTCTGCAAAAAAACCAGATTGCCCAGACGGTCGGACTGCTTGAAGAGGGGGCGACAGTTCCCTTTATTGCCCGATATCGCAAAGAGACAACCGGAGAGTTAGACGAAGTTCAAATTCGGCATCTGCAGGAACGGCTGGCATATTTTAAAGAATTGGAGGAACGACAGCAGACAGTTCTCAAGTCGATTGATGAACAGGGCAAACTTACGACAGAACTGCAGCATAAAATTGTCACCTGCCGAAAAAAGACCGAGCTGGAAGATCTCTATCTCCCCTACAAACCGAAGCGACGAACCAAAGCGACAATTGCCAAAGAGCAGGGATTGGAGCCACTGGCTGATCTCCTTTTGCAAGCTGTTGGCTCAGCTGAAAAGTTGGAACGTTTGACCGCTCCATTCATCAATCCTGAAACAACGATCACCACGATGGAGGCGGCACTACAGGGGGCAGGACATATCCTTGCAGAACAGTTTTCCGATATTGCCGAAGCTCGTGCCCTGGTGCGGGAACTCACCTGGCAACAGGGGATGTTTTGTTCGTTGCCAGCCCGTGGCAAAGGTGAAACGATCAGCAAGTACGAAATGTACTATGATTTCAGTGAACCACTAAAACAGATCCCTTCCCATCGGATGCTGGCGATGCGGCGGGGTGAAAAAGAAGCCCTCCTTCGCTTGTCAGTTGAAGCCCCTGAAGATGAGATTCTTTCACGACTGACCCGATTATTAATTCCACAGGCCAATCCCTACCACGATTGGCTTAAAATGGTGATTGACGATACCTACCAGCGCTTGCTGGCACCATCAATTGAGGTCGAATTGCGGTTACAGGCAAAACAAATTGCCGATAAAGAGGCAATTCGGGTATTTGCGGAAAACCTGCGCCATCTGCTCCTTGCTGCGCCAGCAGGCAATTTCCGGGTTCTGGGGGTCGATCCCGGATTACGTACCGGTTCCAAGCTCGCCGTTGTTGATCAGACCGGTCGCTTTCTTGACCATGCCACCATCTATCCCCATACCGGGAGGGGGCGGATTGAAGAAGCTCAACAGCTATTTCTCCGCTTGATTGAACAATATCAGATTGAAATGGTTGCTATCGGCAATGGCACAGCCGGTCGTGAAATGGATCAATTTGTTCGTCAATGTTTGAAAACAGTTGGAAAAAAGCTACCGGTGGTGATGGTGAGTGAGGCGGGTGCCAGCGTCTATTCCGCATCCGACATTGCCCGTGAGGAATTTCCTGATCTCGATTTGACCATACGAGGAGCAATTTCCATTGCGCGGCGGCTGCAAGACCCGTTGGCAGAACTGGTCAAAGTTGATCCTAAAAGTATTGGGGTGGGACAGTATCAGCATGATGTCAGCCAAACTTCCCTGAAAAAATCTCTGGGTGAGGTTGTAGAATCTTGCGTCAACTATGTCGGAGTTGACCTGAATACTGCCAGCTGGGCATTGCTGAGTTTTGTTTCGGGCATCAGTGAATCGCTGGCGAAATCGATTGTCAGTTATCGGGATGAAAACGGAGTATTCAAACAGCGGAAACAGCTACTCAGTGTCCCCCGTTTCGGAAAGAAGGCATTTGAACAAGCCGCCGGTTTTTTACGCATCCGCGATGCCGAACAACTTCTGGATAATACCGCAGTCCACCCGGAACGGTATAAACTGGTGCAGCAGATGGCAACTGATTACGGTGTCAAGTTACAACAACTCGTTGCCGATCCGGCGTTAGTGGATTCAATTAATCTCAACCGCTATGTCGCCGATGGAGTTGGTCTGCCAACCTTGCGCGATATTATCAGCGAACTGAAAAAACCGGGGCGTGACCCCCGTGAAACTTTTGTTTCGACCAGCTTCCGTGACGATGTGATGGAAATCAAGGATCTCAAGGAGGGGATGAACTTGAATGGCATCGTCACCAATGTTGCCGCCTTTGGTGCATTCGTCGACCTTGGGGTCCATCAGGATGGGTTAGTCCACATCAGTCAACTTGCCGACCGGTTTGTCAAAGATCCCAACGATGTGGTCAAGGTTGGGCAACAGGTGCAGGTGCGGGTTCTGGAAGTTGACCTGCAGCGAAAACGGATATCGTTAACTATGAAGCCGGCCGGAGAAAAACCAAAAAAAGCTGCCGAGACACAAAAAAGGAGAAAGCCTGACCTGACCAAAGTCAAAGCAGAAACAGGACAAACTCAAGACAACCGTGGTGATCTGGCAGCCGCACTGGAAAAATCTGGGTTTCGGGTGAAGAAAAGAAAATGACCAGGGACAAATAAACCCGGTAGAATAAAAATCTTTCTGACAAAGCAACTGAGCAGTATAATCTCAGAAACAACCGTTATAAAAGGGAGGAACCCTATGGATGTCGTAAAATGTATGAGGACGCAAGTGCTTCTCGCTAAGCCCAATAGTGACTACAAGAGTCTGTTGTGTAAAATTACCGGTTCCACAATACCACGGCAAATCTATGTCGTGGATGAGAGTTACAAATTGCTCGGGATTGTCACCTCTCTGGATCTTCTCAAAGAGCTGATACCATCCTATATGAATGCAGATCTGGCCAGATCTATAACCGATGGGGCTGACTTTTTACAAAAACAGGTTGAAAAAGTTAAAGACAAGTGCGCCAGCGATATCATGGCAACAAAAATCAAATTTTTACACCCTCATAATCAACTTTTTGAAGCAGATGCGCTGATTGCTGAAACCGGGTTCAATACTCTCCCGATTCTTGATGAAGAGGGAAAAATCCTTGGGGAAATTAACCGCCGGGAAATTTTGGTAAGGCTGGTCAACAACTGTACAGGATTTAACCTTAATGACGAAAAACCTGTGGATCTTTCACTCCTTTAAGTTTTAGGGGTTGTAAATTCTATATTGGTGGAGCGACTCATGTTCTGGATAGCAACAACTATATTTCTGGTAGCTTACGCACTTATTATCTCTGAAAAAATCCACAAAACCAAAGTTGCAATGTTTGGTGCAGCTCTCATTCTAATCACCAAAGTTTTACACCAGGAAGAGGCATTTGATAGCTTGGAACTTGGTGTTGACTGGAATGTTATTTTTCTGCTCATCTCAATGATGATTATCATCAATATTATGACAAAAACCGGGGTTTTCCAGTATGTTGCAATCAAATGTGCAAAACTGGCAAAAGGGGAACCCTTCAGAATTATGATTCTGTTCGCAGTCATCACTGCTATCGGCTCTGCTTTTCTTGATAATGTCACCACGGTTCTTCTCCTTGTCCCGGTGACACTGTTTATCGCCGATCAGCTGGAGATCAACCCCATACCCTATCTGATCACTGAAGCTCTGGCATCTAACATCGGGGGAACAGCCACCCTGATCGGTGACCCTCCCAACATCATGATTGCCTCAAAAGCCGGCCTCAATTTTATGGACTTCATCGTACATCTGGCCCCGGCGATTATCATTATTTTTCTTTTCTGGATGCTCGCCTGGAAAATTATCTTCGGTAACCGGCTGCATGTCCGGGATGAGCTGAAAAAACGGATCATGACTCTAGAGGAAAAGGAGCAGATCAAAGATGTGCCATTACTGAAAAAGTCATTGGTTGTTCTTGGTCTGACAATTCTTGGTTTTATGCTGCATGGATTTTTCCACTATGAGCCTGCAACTGTTGCCTTGATGGGAGCAACCACCTTGCTGCTGGTTTCGGGAGAAGAGCCCCACAGTATCCTTGCTGATGTGGAGTGGCCGACGATTTTCTTTTTCATCGGTCTATTTATTATCATCGGGGGGATCGTCAAGGTTGGGTTGGTTGAAGATATGTCGCGGGCAATGATTGCCGTCACCGATCCCCAACCTGACAATATGAAACTACTGTCAATGGTGATGCTCTGGTTTTCGGCCATCAGTTCAGCAGTGGTTGATAATATTCCCTTTGTTGCCACGATGAACCCACTGATTATCGACATGATTCATAAGGTCTACGATCTGGCACCAGGAACTGCAACAGCCGAGCACATTCAGCATCTGGCAGTAATGCCGGTCTGGTGGTCTCTGGCACTGGGAGCTTGCCTTGGTGGTAATGGCTCTCCCATCGGTGCATCTGCCAATGTCATTGTCGTTGGTCTGAGTGAAAAAGCCGGGCATAAGATCAGCTTCGGGCAGTTTCTCAAGTATGGTCTGCCGGTGATGCTTTTCACCGTTTTCCTGTCAATGATCTATGTCTATGTCCGCTACTATGTGTTCAAGTTGTATTGATCCTCTCTGCGAATCAAAAAGGGCGGCCAAAATTTGGTCGCCCTTTTTAAAGTTCTGAGAAGAATTGTTACTTTCCCCACTTATCCTTGATCCGCTGAACGGCCGTTTCCACGTTTTCCCGTTCGCCAAAAGCCGAAAGGCGGAAGTACCCCTCACCACTGGGGCCGAAACCACTCCCCGGAGTCCCGACGACAAAACATTCATTGAGGAGTTTATCGAAGAAGTCCCAGCTACTCATCCCTCCCGGGGTTTTCAGCCAGATATAGGGGGCGTTGACTCCACCGAAGCACGCGATTCCGGCAGCAGTTAATCCCTCACGAATGATCCGGGCATTTTCCATATAGAAGTCTATAATCTCTTTGACCTGTGCCCAGCCCTCATCGCTGTAGACGGCCGCTGCGGCTTTTTGCACCGGATAGGAGACGCCGTTGAACTTGGTCGTCTGACGGCGGTTCCAAAGTTTATTGAAACTGTATTTTTCGCCCTTTTCTGTTGTTCCCAGCAACTCTTCCGGAATCACGGTCAGACCGCAACGCACCCCGGTAAATCCTGCAGTTTTGGAGAAAGAACGGAACTCGATAGCACACTCTTTTGCCCCGTCAATCTCGTAAATCGAGTGGGGAATGTCAGCTTCGGTAATGAATGCCTCATAGGCGGCATCGAAGAAAATGATGGCGTCGTTGGTCAGGGCATAATCGACCCAGGCCTTCAGTTGTTCCTTGGTGGCGACGGTGCCAGTCGGATTATTCGGACAGCAGAGATAAATAATATCGACTTTTTCAGCCGGAAATTCGGGATTAAAACCGTTTTCCTCGGTGCAAGGCATGTAAACCAGACCTTCGTAATAGCCTTTGTCATCAGCATTGCCACTGCGCCCGACCATAACGTTGGTGTCGTTGTAAACCGGATAGACCGGATCACCGATGGCAACCTTATTGCCCAAGTCGAAGATATCGAGGATATTGGAGCTGTCGCATTTGGACCCATCGGAAATAAAGACTTCGGTGGTTTTCAGCTCCACCCCGCGAGGTTTATACGCCTTATCGATAATGATCTGCGCCAGCCAGTCGTAACCTTGCTCCGGGCCATAACCGTGAAAGGTGGCAGCGTCAGCCATCTCATCGACACCCTGATGAAATGCTTCCAGCACCGCCGGAACCAGCGGCTTGGTCACATCCCCGATACCAAGGCGGATCACCTTAGCATCAGGATTGGCTGTCGTAAATTCGCTAACCCGTCGCCCGATTTCAGGAAAAAGATAACCTGCTTGAAGCTTTAAATAATTATCGTTGATACGTGCCATCTAAATCTCTCCATTTTTTTATTCAACAAATGACCGAAAGGTAATCACCCACAGTCAAATATCAGTTTCGCTGTTGTTATTCGCTGAGACCTAACACATCCTGCATATCGAAAAGACCGGAAGATTTGCCCTCCAGCCATTGACAGGCACGGACTGCCCCACGAGCAAACATGTCACGGCTCATGGCCCGGTGGCTAATCTCTATCCGTTCTCCCATACCAATAAAATAGACGGTGTGCTCCCCGACAATATCTCCACCCCGCACCGTTTGCATCCCAATCTCATCTTTGGTTCGCTCTCCACACATCCCCTCGCGATGATAGTTGGCCACCCGGTTATAATCGCGACCCAGAGTTTCTGCGACAATTTCACCCATACGAACCGCCGTTCCGGAAGGGGAGTCTTTCTTCTTGTTGTGGTGCAATTCAACAACTTCAACATCAAAATCATCACCAAGAATTTTGGCCGCCTCCTTGAGTAATTTAAAACAGGCATTGACGCCAACACTCATATTTGGAGCAAGGACAACCGGAATTTTCTCAGCATATTTCGCCACCTCAGTTTTCTGCTCAGGGGTAAAACCAGTTGAACCACTGACCACCATTTTCCCAAGTTTTGCACAAATTTCCAAATTGTTCAGGGTCACCTCGGGAAAGGTGAAATCGATCAGAACATCGGCCGTTTGCATGGCTGAAGAAAGATCATCGGTGATTGGTACGCCCAGCTCCCCAACAGCTGCCAACAACCCGGCATCAGTCCCAATCTGAGGATGTCCGGGTCGTTCTATGGCCCCGCTTAACTCTAAACCATCTGCGCCTTGAACGGCTTGAATCAGGCGACCACCCATACGACCGGCGGCTCCGACAATTGCAACTTTCATATGACTATCCTGTAGAGGCAGGGTCTCCCTGCCAGGTTTCTTGAATTCCCGAACAGGGGCGGGGAAACCCCGCCCCTACGTGATTCATATCAGGTTATGTTTCTTTAACACTGTCTGCAGCTGTTCCAGAGTATCCGCCTGCATCGCAACTAGAGGAAGGCGGACATCAGTTTGACATTTTCCCATCAATGCGGCGGCGGTTTTAACCGGAACCGGGTTTGCTTCAATAAACATCGCCTGATGGACATCGAGTAACCGTAAATGGAGTTCTTTCGCCGCCGCCCAGCGACCGTCCTTGATCGACTGGACCATATCTTTTACCTGCTTCGGCATAATGTTCGCGGTGACCGAAATAACCCCTTTAGCACCACAAGCCATCAGTGGCAAGGTGAGGAAATCATCACCGGAGAGAACATCAATTTTGTCCCCGGCCCGAGCAATAATTTCACTTGCCTGAGTGACATCCCCGGACGCTTCTTTGATCGCCACAATATTGTCAATTTCCGCCAGACGAACGGTTGTATCCGCACTCATATTGACCCCGGTTCGACCGGGGACATTGTAGACAACCTGCGGTAGAGCAACACTTTCAGCAATAGCTTTAAAATTCTGGTAAAGCCCCTCCTGTGACGGTTTATTATAATAGGGAGCAACCAGCAGAACTCCATCGGCTCCCATCTCTTTGGCATGTTGGGAAATCGCTATCGCTTCGGCAGTGGCATTGGAACCGGTCCCGGCAAGCACCGGAACCCGTTTATTGACCTGCTCAATACAGGCTTTGATCACCTGGTCGTGCTCTTCATAATCCAAAGTGGCAGACTCACCCGTGGTGCCACAGGGGACAATCGCATCAGTCCCATTTTCAATTTGGAATTCAATCAACTGACGGTAGGTTTCTTCAGCAAAATTCCCCTGAGAATCGAAAGGGGTGATGATTGCTACCATAGATCCTTGAAACATGCTTTCCTCCCTGTTTAACGGTGCTGCTATAAATGACTTGGTTAAACGGTTAATTACCGCAAGATCCCGGCTTCTTATCGACTTCACTATCGGCATTGACCGTAGCTGATTTCGAGGAGTCAGGCTTAACCGGTTTGACCGGCCCCTTGACCCCACAAGCATTGAGAATCAGCACTGATATAATTAGAATGATTAGATTTTTTATACGCATCTCAGCTATTTTCCACGACAGTATTTAAAAAACTATGACGACTTCAAACGAGCCAGTTCCCGCTCAACCGCTTCCCGTGCTGTGCCACCGGTTGCTTTGCGGGCATTAACTGAAGCTTCGAGGGTGACAAAATCATAAATATCAGCATCGATCAGCGGGGAAAACTCTCGAAATTCAGCTAAACTCAACTCCGGAATATCCTTCCCCATTTCAATACAATAGCGCACGGTTTTTCCAACCACTTCATGGGCCTGACGGAAAGGGAGTCCTTTCCGGACACAGTAATCAGCGACATCAGTTGCCGTGGAGAACCCACGCGCTGCGGCAATCCGCATAGAATCGCCCTTAACTTTCATCCCGGCAATCATATCAGCAAAAACTTTCAGGCTCCCCTTCACCGTATCGATGGTATCAAACAGCGGCTCTTTATCTTCCTGCATATCCTTGTTGTAGGCCAGTGGCAACGACTTCATCAAAGTTAACAAGGAGATCAGATTGCCGTAAACCCGCCCGGTTTTACCACGTACCAGCTCCGGCACATCAGGATTTTTTTTCTGCGGCATCATAGAACTGCCGGTACAGAAAGAATCGGAGAGCTCAATAAAGTCAAAGTCGGCACTCGACCAGAGAACCAATTCTTCTGCCAGTCGCGACAGGTGCATCATCAATATGGCGGCAAAACTGCAGAACTCGATAGCAAAATCACGGTCAGAAACACTGTCGATGCTGTTCCTTGTTACGCCATCAAAGCCCAACTGTCCGGCTAGCCATTCCCGGTCGATGGGGAAGGTGGTTCCGGCCAGAGCTCCCGCGCCAAGTGGCAGGACATTGAATCTGGCACGCAAATCACGTAACCTGCTTCTATCGCGAGCAATCATTTCACGGTAAGCAAGCAGGTGATGGCTGTAGAGCAACGGCTGGGCAGTCTGCAGATGGGTAAAGCCGGGCATGATGATATCGAGATTCTCCTCAGCCTGCTGGATCAATGAACTTTCCAGCTTTTGCAGATAGTCGAGACTCGTATCAATTTCATCACGCAGGTAGAGACGGATATCAACCGCAACCTGATCATTGCGACTACGCCCAGTATGCAACTTTCCACCAACGGCGCCAATTCTTTCAATCAACCGTGCCTCAATGTTCATGTGGATATCTTCAAGGGCAACCGAGAACTCAAATTGCCCGGCATCGATATCCTGCAAAATCCCGTTCAGTCCGGTGATGATCTGATCAGCTTCTTCGACAGCAATAATTCCTTGTCGGCCGAGCATTTCAGCATAGGCTTTGGATCCCTGGATGTCATAGCGGTAGAGGCGCTGGTCGAATTCGATTGAGGCAGTAAACTCCTCGACAAATTTGTCAGTTGGTTGGGTGAAACGACCACCCCAGAGCTTTTGTGTCATATTCATTCCTCAAAAGTAGGTAAAAGGTTACAGGAGCAAGGATCAAGGTTAAACAAAACCTTAAACTTTGTCTTTGATCTTACCTTGCTCCTTGAACCTTGTTCCTTGTTCCTATTTCTTCCCGCGTTGAATGGCAGCAATCCGCAAACGCAGGGCACTCAGTTTAATGAAACCTTCGGCATCAGCTTGATTATAAACATCATCTGCTTCAAAGGTTGCAAAGTCGACATTGAAGAGACTGTCGGTAGCAGAGTCACGACCAACAACCCGACAGTGCCCCTTGTAAAGTTTGATGCGGGCTTTACCATTGACAGTTTTTTGAGTTTCATCAATCAGTGCCTGCAATGCGATCCGCTCAGGAGCAAACCAGTAACCGTTGTAAATCATCGCCGCATAACGGGGCACCAGAGAATCTCGCAGGTTCATCACTTCGCGATCCATGGTGATCTGCTCAACGGCGCGGTGTGCCTCTTCCAGGATAGTTCCGCCGGGAGTTTCATAGATGCCACGGCTTTTCATACCAACATAGCGGTTTTCCAGCAGGTCAACCCGCCCGATCCCATGTTTGCCACCGAGTTGGTTCAGTTTTGCCAGCAAGTTGGCCGGGGAGAGGCGTTCGCCATTAACTGCAACAGCATCCCCTTTTTCAAATTCAATCACTACCTCTTCCGATTGATCAGGGGCATCTTCTGGAGCAACCGTGAGGACGTACATTTCTTCTGGGGCTTCAGCCCAGGGATTTTCCAGAACATCCCCTTCAAAGGAGATATGCAACAGGTTGCGATCAGAACTCCAGGGGAATTTTTTGCTGGTCGGAATTGGAATCCCATGCTTTTTAGCATAATTTTCAAGGGCGGTACGGCTGTTCATATCCCATTCACGCCACGGGGCAATCACTTTGACTGCTGGGTCAAAATGGTAGTAGGAAATTTCGAAACGAACCTGGTCATTCCCTTTTCCTGTCGCTCCGTGGGAAACGGCATCGGCACCTTCTTTGGCGGCAACGTCCATTTGTGCTTTAGAAATCAGTGGCCGGGCGATGGAAGTTCCGAGAAAGTAACGACCTTCGTAGATCGCATTGGCACGGAACATCGGGAAGACGAAATCGCGGGTAAATTCCTCTTTCAGATCGAGGATATGACACGATACCGCACCAGTGTTTTTAGCTTTTTCGGGGATACCATCGAGCTCTTCTCCCTGACCGAGATCAGCACAAAAAGCAACAACTTCGCAATCATATTCTTCAACCAGCCATTTAAGGATGATTGAGGTATCCAGCCCGCCGGAATAGGCGAGAACAACTTTTTTGACGTCTTCTTTTTTTCCCATTTTATTTTCTCCTGATTTTGTTAGGAACAAGGGGCAAGGTTCAAGGAGATCTAAAATCTAAACCTTGAACCTTGAACCTAGAGTTTAATAACATATGTACCCGCCATCCGATCATGCATACCCAGCTTTTGATCGTCAAAAGCAACCATCAGATAGCCAATACCAAAAATAATCCACGAAATAAACTTTGCCGGAGATTCACGGAATGCCGCTCGACCATAACTCAAAGACGATCCATCACAGCGAATCACCTTAATTCTCAATGCCATTTTCCCGGGAGTTTGCCCACAATAACCAGTAAAAAACACATAATAAGCAAAACTGAGGGTAAAACCAAACAGTAGAACTAAAATAGCGATATCTCCCACAGCACCACTATGACTGGCAACTCCAATCACAGCCAGTAATGTTCCCAGCAAAAAACACAGAACAAAAACAATCAAAGCATCAACAAAAGTTGCGACCACGCGGATCCAGAAACCGGCTTTAGGCAAAGCATCAATATCTGTCCGGGTCGAAACAGCTGCCTGAACCTGTTCAGGTTGCCGTTCAAAGACCGGGATTTCCAAATCCGCCGTTTTCTCTTGAACTTTCTCTGCGAGGGGAAAGCTCTGTTTACACTTTGGGCAGTTGACCTTCGTAATATCGACAGGTAACTTTGCATCGTCAATTTGCTTACTAAAACCACAATGGGGACAGGTAATCTGCATCGTTTACCGTGCCATTAACGTCGCCAGAATCGCTTTTTGAACATGGAGACGATTTTCAGCTTCATTGAAAATAATTGATTGAGCCCCTTCGACAACCTCATCGGTGATCTCTTCATCCCGGTGGGCAGGGAGACAGTGCATCACAACCGCATCTGGATCTGCCAGTTTCAGCAGTTCTGAGTTGATCTGAAATCCACTGAACGCCTTGATTCGCTCCTGTTGCTCCTCTTCATGTCCCATACTGGCCCAGACATCGGTATTGAGGACATCAACCCCCTCTGCCGCTTCACGGGGGTCGTTGGTGAGGATGATATTTGCCCCCGACTTCCGTGCCAGTGCGACAATTTCACGATCCGGCTCATACCCCTTCGGAGTGGCAATGCGCAGTTCAAAACCTGCAATAGCTGCAGCATTGATCCAGCTGTTAGCCATATTATTACCATCACCCACCCAACAATATTTAAGGTTTCGGTAGTTTTCTTTATGCTCAGTGACAGTAAACAGATCGGCAACAAGCTGGCAGGGGTGGTAAAGATCACTTAAGCCATTGATCACCGGGATATAACTATTGGCCGCAAACTCTTCCAGTGCCGCATGGGAATAAGTCCGAGCCATGACCCCGTCACAGTAACCGGACATCACCCGGGCGGTATCCTTAATCGGCTCACCACGACCCATCTGGGTGGTTCCCGAATGGAGAAAAAGTGCGTGCCCACCGAGCTGGAACATCCCGACTTCAAAAGAGACCCGGGTTCGGGTTGAACTTTTTTCAAAGATCATCCCCAGGGTCTGTCCTTCGAGCAAGCGATGGGGAGTCCCCTCCTGTTGTTTCTGTTTCAGCTCTCGGGTCAGAGAGAAGATTGATTCCAGATCTTCCAGAGACCAGTCGGAGAGTGCAAGGAAATCTTTATTCATTGATTTATTCTCCCAAGAAAAATCATTAACCACAGGGGCACGGAGACACAGAGAGAACCTCTTTGATTTTTCTCAGTGACTCTGTGTCTTCTGTGGTTCAAAGGCTATAGTTCTTTAAAAATCCCGTCCAAAATTTCAATCATCTGATCAACTTCACCTGTGGTCACGATCAATGGCGGCACAAAGCGGAGGATTTTCCCGGCAGTACAATTAATTAACAGACCTCGGTTCAGGGCAGTTTTGACAATCTCTCCCCCCTCGATCGTCAGTTCCATCCCCACCATCAATCCGCGTCCACGGACCTGAGCAACAAAAGAGTATTTAGTTTGTAATTGTTCCAGTCTGGTTCGCAGGTAGTCACCCATGGTGACACTATTCTTCAGAACATCGCCGTTGATGAACACCTTCATTGCGGCGACTGCGGCAGCAGCCAGAAGGGGATTTCCGCCAAAGGTTGAACCGTGGGTGCCAGGTCCAAGAGCTGTGGCGTACTTTTCTCTGGTGACCATGGCGCCGATAGGGGGGCCAGCAGCCAGTGCTTTGGCCAGAGTCATCACATCGGGTTCAACTCCATCGTGTTGATAGGCGAACAGCTTTCCGGTGCGACCAAGGCCAACCTGAACTTCATCAAAAATCAGCAGTAATTCATTTTGATCACATAATTCCCGAACCGCTTGAAGATATCCTGCTGGTGGGATGTTGATTCCCCCTTCGCCCTGAATCGGTTCCAGCATGATGGCGCAAGTTTTTGAGCTGATTGCTGTTTTGATCGCTTCGATATCACCAAAAGGGACAAATTTGAATCCCGGCAACAATGGACCAAAACCATTGCAGATTTTTTCCTGGTTGGTGGCACTGATTGTCGCGATAGTCCGACCGTGAAAAGAGTTTTCAGCGGTGATGATTTCAAACCGATCATCACCGTGGTTATCGAGACTGTATTTTCGTACCAGCTTCAGGGCGGCCTCGTTGGCTTCAGCTCCCGAATTACAGAAAAAGACCCGATCACCAAATGAGTGTTCACAGAGCATCTCTGCCAGTTCAATCTGCTGTGGAATATGATAAAAATTCGAGCAGTGGAGTAATCTGCCCGCCTGATCCTGTAATGCCTTAACAATATCGGGATGACAATGGCCAAGATTGTTGACGGCAACCCCGGCAAGGAAATCGAGGTATTTTTTGCCATCAATATCGGTCAACCAGCACCCTTTACCGCTGCTGGCAACCAGAGGATAACGACCGTAGGTTCCGGCAACATGAGCCAGTCCCCGGTCAATCCAGTTTTGAGAGTTGTCCATCACTTATACCTCGCCACCACAGTACCGATTCCTTTGTCGGTAAACATTTCCAGCAGGCAGGCGTGTTCCATCCGCCCATCAACGATGTGGGCTCTGGTAATCCCCTCTTCAACGGCATCGACACAACAGTTCACTTTCGGAATCATGCCACCGGAGATGGTGCCGTTGTTGATCAGATCGGGAACCCGCTGAATATCGATGGTAGAGATGAGTTTACCCTGCTTATCCTTGACCCCTTCAATATCGGTCAGCAGAATTAATTTCTCAGCTTTGAGTGCTCCGGCAATTCTTCCAGCGACCAGATCGGCATTGATATTATAGGTTTCACCATTGAGGCCACCGCCGATGGGAGCAATGACCGGAATGAAGTTGTTTTCTTTCAGACTTTCAATAATAGTCGGGTCTACCAGTTCAACTTCTCCGACCATGCCGATATCGATAATCTCCGGAGTCAGTGTATCTGGATTGACCGCAGTCATCTCCAATTTTCTGGCCTGAATCAAACCACCATCCTTGCCGGTAATACCCACCGCCTTGCCACCGTAGCGATTAATATTGGTGACAATCTCTTTATTGACCTTACCACCAAGAACCATTTCGACCACATCCATCGTCTCGCTATCGGTCACCCGCATCCCCTGAATAAACTGGCTCTCGATTTTCATTGCCTCAAGAACTTTGCCGATCTGTGGACCGCCGCCGTGCACGACAACCGGATTGAGACCGATATATTTCATCATAATGACATCACGGGCAAAGCTCTCTTTCAGGTGCTCTTCAACCATGGCATTACCACCATATTTGATGACAATGGTTTTCCCGGAAAAACGCTTGATCCAGGGGAGCGTTTCCATCAGCACATTGGCTTTTTTGATCAATTCTTCCATTGCCATGATTTTATAACCTTTTTACCGAATAATGAGTCGCTAAACAAATAAAATGGCTAAGCAAAAATTTCGTCCTGCAAGGCGTAGTGGTTTTTCATGGGTGAAGGCCTGCATAGAGCAGGTCGAGGTCATGAAAAACTGCGACAACACCGCAGGGCGGACTTTTTGCGACGCCATTATAATATATAGCGCGACAGATCCTCGTCCTGACTGATTTCAGCCAGCCGCTGCTGAACATCTTTGGCAGCAATGTTCACTTGCTTTTCCGACAACTCCGGGGCAGTGAAAGAGAGCTCTTCCAGAAGTTTTTCCAGAATCGTGTGGAGACGTCTCGCACCGATATTCTCCGTCCGGTCGTTAACTGTTTTGGCGATCTTTGCCATTTCGTGAATCGCCTCATCTTCAAAATCGAGTTGAATCGCTTCCGTCTTCATCAACTCTTTGTATTGGCGAATCAAAGCATTTTTCGGCTCGGTGAGAATGCGATAGAAATCGTTTTCTCCCAAGCTGTCCAGTTCAACCCGGATCGGAAAGCGACCCTGCAGCTCCGGGATCAGGTCGGCTGGCTTGGCAGTATGAAATGCCCCCGCAGCAATAAACAGGATATGGTCCGTTTTGATCGAACCATGTTTGGTGCTGACGGTACTCCCCTCGACAATCGGCAGAATATCCCGCTGAACCCCCTCACGGGAAACCTCGGGACCGTGTGTCCCTTCCCGGCTGGCAATCTTATCTATTTCATCGATAAAGATAATCCCATTCTGTTCCGCCCGCTCACGAGCCAGAGTTGTGACATTCTCCATATCGATCAATTTTTCCGCCTCAGATTCAATCAGGCTTTCACGTGCCTCGCTAACTTTGACCCGCTTATGTTTGGAGCTTTTAGGGAAGAGGTTACCGAACATCTCTTTGATGTTCATCCCCATCTCCTCATTTCCCTGCGGTGTAAAAACCCCCATGGCCGGCATACTACTCACCTCTATCTCCAGCTCAACGAAGCGCTCTTCCATCTCCCCCAGGCGCAATAGTTTCCGTAATCTATCACGGGTATGTTGCCGTTGTTCCTGTTTGTCGGGAGATTGATCTGTTTCTCCGGGAAGCAGCAGATCAAGAAGTCTCTCTTCAGCATTCGCTTCCGCTTTGAGTTGCATCTTTTTCGCTTCTTCCTCTTTAACCATATGGATTGCCAGTTCCAGAAGGTCACGAACCATACTTTCTACATCACGCCCGACATAGCCAACTTCAGTAAATTTACTCGCTTCTACTTTGATAAAAGGGGCCTGTGCCAGCTTTGCCAAACGACGGGCAATTTCGGTTTTTCCCACCCCGGTTGGACCAATCATGATGATATTTTTTGGTGCGATCTCATCACGCAACTCAGCCGGAACCTGCTGACGTCGCCAGCGATTTCTTAAGGCCACCGCAACGGCACGTTTGGCATCATCCTGACCGATAATATAGCGATCAAGTTCAGAAACGATCTCTCTGGGAGTAAAATTATTCACTTAATAACCTCAATAGAAATATTGTCATTGGTATAAATACAGATATCGGCAGCAATTCGCAGCGCCTGATCAACAATTTTTTCTGCATCAAGATCAGAATGGGCGACCAGTGCCCGGGCCGCAGCCAGAGCAAAACTACCACCAGAACCAATTGCTGCAACTCCGTCATCGGGTTCAATAACATCACCGGCACCAGAAATAACCAGGGTGACATCTTTGTCGGCAACAATCAGCAGAGCTTCCAGCCGCCGCAATATTTTATCGGTGCGCCAATCCTTGGCTAATGCAACAGCAGCACGAGAAAGATTGCCGCGATATTCCTGCAGTTTTGCTTCAAATTTTTCAAACAGGGTAAAAGCATCAGCGGTGCTCCCGGCAAACCCGGCGAGAACCTGATCTTGATAAAGTCGGCGAATTTTTCTGGCGCCATGCTTCATCACCGTATTGCCCAAACTGACCTGCCCATCACCAGCCAAAGCAACTTGTGAACCGTGTCGAACACAGCAGATTGTCGTCCCTTTAAACATATATAACTCCAAATTAATAAAACGATTGATAAACAATACTAGATAGCACAAAAAGGGGCTGAGAATAAAGGACTTAAAGCGATAATGGACAGAGGAAATAATGAAGAGTTGGTAGGGTATTTAGTCTGTCAGGGGAAATTGAATCGTCACGAGACTGCCATGCTCCAGCTCGCTTTCAATCGACAGTTGACCACCCATGCTGGAGATAAAATTGCGGGCATAGTGAAGGCCAAGACCAAAACCCCGCACCTGCCCGGTCCGCTCAGGATCTACCTGGTAAAATTTATTAAATATTTTAGCCAGTTCCTGCGCTGAGATACCAATTCCGGTATCCTTGATCAACAGCTTCAGAGTGTTATCCTCCACCCTGATATCAAGGGTGACAACGCCCCCTTCCGGAGTAAACTTGATGGCATTGTCAAGGATGGCACGGATGGCAAAACCGATGCACTGAGGATTCAACATCAATGTTTCAACCGGCAGTTGCGATTCAATAAGATTTTCCAGACTGATTTTCCGGTTCAGCGCAGCGGGTTGCAAAGAAAACATAATCTGTTCAGCAAGGTGACCTAAATCAATCGGTTCGAGGGGGACGTTTTCATCCTGCAGAGTCGCATCACTGAAATAGAGTAAATCCTGAATCAACTGTTCCAGATGGACCGTTTCAGCCTGGACCATTGCAACTATCTGTTTGAAATTATCGTCATTCGGACTTTCAACCCCTTCAGCAATATTCTGGATAAACAGGGAAATTGCCGTTGCCGGAGTTTTAAGTTTATGAGAAATCAGCCCGAGAAAATTACTTTTCAGCTGGTCGATCCGTTTTAAATCAGCCAGTTCTAAACGAATTCTTTGCTTGTCAAAAACCTTTTCAACCGTGGTACTGAGTTGCAAGATATTGATCGGTTTATTGATAAAGTCATCAGCCCCCGCTTTGAGAGCATTGAGGATGAGATTATTGTCGGAATAGCCGGTCATTAAAACCACCGCCTGATCCGGTTGCCGCTCCTTCACTTTTTGCAGCAGTTCCAGCCCATCCAGATTCGGCATCATCACGTCACTTAAAACCAGATCAATATCTTCCTCCGCCAAAATTCGGATCGCATCAAGACCGTCTTTGGCTTGAAGGACCCGATAATCTTCTAAAACTTCACAACAAAGATTACGAATAATCGGCTCATCATCGACGCAAAGGATGGTTTTTGGTTTGCGCTTATAATCTGATTCAGAAAATGACATATTGAATTCATGACTCTCGGTAAAAAGCACTGATCCTGCCTGGTTCCCCCTCCTAGTTAAATATAACCAGAGACTCTGGGATGTCCAGTTTTTACCTGGATATATTTTTCTTAAAATTTATTGACTCAAGATTTTTTTCAACTGTTCCGGTGCCGCTTGTAGCAGCTCTTCAACCCGGTCGGCATCCGCACCACCAGCTTGAGCCAGCTCCGGGCGGCCACCACCGCGACCGCCAACAATCTCTGCCAGCGGTTTGATCAAGTCGCCCGCTTTGACCCGGGAGGTCAAGTCTTTGGTGACAGCAACCAGAAGAGAGACTTTGTCGTTAGCAGTGGCAACCAGAACCAGCACCCCGGAACCGAGTTTATCACGGAGTTGATCAGAAAATTCACGCAGCCCTTTCCCGTCAGCTCCCGGAACCTTCACCGCCAGCAATTTAATATCTTCAACCAGTTGCACTTGATCAACCAGTTCACCACTGCGATCAGCATTAGCTTTTGCCTGTAACTGTTGCAACTCTTTTTCGGTCTCTTTCTGCTGTTCCACCATTTTTTGCAACCGCTGCTCAAGTTTCTGCGGATCACTTTTAACCAGATCTGCCAACCGTTGCAGGGTTTGTTGCTGCTGCTGAACCAGAGCCAAAGCAGCCGTTCCGGTCACCGCTTCAATCCGGCGAACCCCGGCGGCAATCCCCCCTTCACTTAAAATACGAAACAGCCCGATATCCCCGGCGGCACTGGCGTGGGTTCCACCACACAGTTCCATACTGTAATCACCAATATTGACAACCCGGACAATATCCCCATATTTCTCCCCGAAAAGAGCCATGGCTCCTGCTTCCCGGGCCGCATCGGCACTCATTTCCCGATTTTCTACCGGGGCATTGTGGCGAATCTGTTGATTGACTTCGATTTCAATCTGTTTTAACTCCGCAGCTGAAACGGGTGAAAAATGGGTAAAATCAAAGCGGAGCCGTTCCGGGGTAACCAGTGAACCGGCCTGTTTGATGTGATTTCCCAGCAGTTTTTGCAGGGCCGCCTGGAGCAGGTGAGTCGCCGTGTGGTTGAGGATAATCTGCTGCCGCCGTTCGGAATCAACTTTGATGGTCGCCTGAACGCCAATTTTAATCGCTCCGGTAACAACTTCACACAGATGGACGGTGAGGGTGGGAAGCGGTTTCCTGGTATCGACAATCCGCAGGGTTGCTTCGCTGGTTGATATGGTTCCCGTATCGCCAACCTGCCCCCCGGACTCCCCGTAACATGGGGTCACTGAGGTGATCACTTCAACAGTTTCACCACAGCTTGATTGCTCTACCTGCTCCCCCTGGTGGAGCAGTGCCAAAACTTCACCAAAGTCCTCCTGCTTGGTATAGCCACTGAATTCAGAGTGGATTCCTTCCTCTACCAACTGCTTATAGACGCCTGAAACTGCCTCCTCACCAGAACCTTTCCAATGTTTTCTCGCTTTGGCCCGCTGCTCTTCCATGCAGGATTCGAATCCGGCTTCATCGAGGCTGTAGCCATCTTTTTCAACGATATCAGCAGTTAAATCAACGGGAAATCCATAGGTATCATAGAGTTTAAACACCGTCTCACCCGGGATAACCAGCTGTTTGTTCGCAGCCAGTCGGGCAATCTCTTCCTGCAGAATTCTGAGTCCGTTGCCCAGCGTCTGAATGAAGCGTTCCTCCTCATTCTGCACAACCTTGGCGACGAAATCGATCCGTTTTGCCTCTTCGGGGTAGGCTTCAGCCATTGACTCAAGGACAAAGACAGCGGTTTTAAACAGAATCGGATCTTCAAAACCGAGCATTTTTGCATGACGCATCGCCCGGCGCATAATCCTGCGCAATACGTAACCACGCCCTTCATTGGAAGGGAGAACCCCATCAGCAATCAGGTAGGCTGTGGCCCGACTGTGATCGGCCATAACCCGCATCGAGACATCATTCTCCCCATTGTCGCCATAGTTTTTCCCAGAAAGCTTTTCAATGTAAGCAATAATGGTACGGAGCAGATCGGTATCGTAGTTTGATTGCACCCCCTGCATCACAGTGGCAAGGCGCTCCAACCCCATCCCGGTATCGACAGCTGGTTTTGGTAATGGAACCAGAGTGCCATCGGGTTGACGATTGTACTGCATAAAAACGTTATTCCAGATTTCCATGTAACGGTCACAATCGCAGCCAACCGTACAGGTGGGGGAATCACAGCCGATTTCCGGTCCATTGTCATAAAAGATTTCCGAACAGGGACCGCAGGGGCCCGTATCACCCATTGACCAGAAATTATCCTCTTCAAAACGGAAAATCCGCTCCCGGGGAACCCCCTCCTGGGTATGCCAGATATTTGCCGCTTCGTGGTCATCGGTATAAACAGAAACATAGAGGCGCTCTTTATCCAGCCCCATATCAACCGTCAGAAATTCCCAGGCGTAGGCAATTGCTTCCTTTTTGAAATAATCGCCGAAGGAAAAATTACCAAGCATTTCAAAAAAAGTATGATGACGAGCGGTGCGCCCGACATTTTCCAGATCGTTATGCTTACCACCGGCCCGCACACATTTTTGTGAGGTGGTCGCCCGCACATAATGCCGCTTTTCATCCCCCAGAAAACAGTCTTTAAACTGGTTCATTCCGGCATTGGTAAACAGAAGTGTGGGATCATTATGGGGAACCAGAGAAGAGGAAGAGACGATCGTATGGCTACGATCCGCAAAATATTTGAGGAATTTGGCGCGAATTTCATTTCCGGTCAGCATGTTATTGTAGCCTTTCATTATTTTTGTTTAGCTGAAATATGACGATGGAATAATAGTAGAAGTGGTTGTATTTGAAAAGAAGTTTTAACTAGTGTCCCGTGCGGTTAGTCCTTTTGGTTAATTCTGAGCAATTTTGGCTGATGGCAAGGCGTGTCGACGCAGGTCTAGCCAAAGCTAAGCCGAGGAGGCGCAACGTAAGCAGCAGACAAAAGGGCCAGAATTAATAGATGGAATTAACCGCACGGGACACTAAGATGAGGGATTACTTCGGTTCTTCCTTGAGAATAGTGAATATCTGCCCGAGTGAGAATCCCCTCCGTTGAAAAAAACCGACGACACGGCGTTTCTCCCGATCCTCTGCAGTCAGATAATTAAAGGTTGGAAAACGGCGCAGCAACTGATTACGGAGGATATCGTCGGTAGAAAATTCAGCTTCTGCGGTTTCTAGAGCCCGGTCAACGGTTGTCCCGTCAATTCCCCGGCGCCGCAGATCAAATCTGATTTTGCTGCCAACGCCCCGCCCGGTACGCATCAACGAACGAGCTCGTTCGGTGGCATAGCGGTTGTCATCCAGATAATTATATTCGTGACATTTTGCTACAGCAGAATCTATCGCAGAGCGAGAAAAACCGAATTGCTCCAACTTCTGGCGCAGTTCGGTTTCACTCCGGTCTCGCCGGGAGAGTAATCGCAAGGCGGCGGAAAATGCTTTCTTAGCCTTGCGGGTATCACTAGTGTCACTAGAATCGTTCGACTTCGACCTGTCCATCGCCATCGAGTCCTTCATCTTCCTTTGCCTGTTTTTCCTCAGCTTGACCCCGTTCAAAATCACTCCAGGAGGCATCGGAGGAAGAATCAATACCTGATGACTTGAGTTTAAAGTCATCAGGATTGGAACTCTGTCGAACCGCTTCATCGTAGCTGATAATTTTCCTTTTCACCAGATCCATCAGGGCCTGATCGAAGCTCTGCATACCATACGTCGTGTAGCCATTAGAAATAGCCTCTTTCAGATGAACTGTTCTGTCCTCATCATCGATCAATTCACGAACCCGCCCCGTTGAGATCATCACCTCAACCGCAGCAACCCGACCCTTTCCTCCAGCCCGGGGAATCAACCGCTGTGAGATGACCCCTTTCAGAACATTGGAGAGCTGCAAACGGACGTGACGTTGCTGGTGAGGGGGAAACATGGAGATAACCCGTGAGATCGTTTCCGGAGCATCATTTGTGTGGAGCGTTGAAAGAACCAGGTGCCCCGTTTCGGCAGCAGCAAGAGCGGTCTCTGCTGTTTCCAGATCACGCATTTCACCAACCATAATAACATCAGGATCTTGACGCATGGCACTTTTTAAGGCCGGAGCAAAGCCGATCGTATCAAAACCGACTTCACGCTGATTAATAATACACTTGCGATCCCGATGCAGATACTCAATCGGGTCTTCAATCGTTACCAAATGAGCAGTCCGTCGACTGTTGATGTAGTCAACCATCGCAGCCAGCGTCGTTGATTTTCCCGTCCCCGTTGCCCCGGTCACAAGCACCAGTCCACGGGGCTCTTCGGCAATCTTTTTCAGCACCTGTGGCATCAACAGATCATCCAGAGTTGCAACTTTAAAAGGGATCACCCGAAAAACGGCAGAAACCGATCCGCGCTGCATAAAAATATTGGCTCTAAAACGTCCCAACCCGGGAACACCATAGGCCAGGTCAACCTCTTTTAACTCCTCAAATTTTTTATGTTGATGATCACTCATAATCGATTCACACATACTACGCACTTCGTCAGCCGTCAACCTGGGAGCTTTTGGCAGTGGACGAAGGGCACCATCAACACGAAAAACTGGCGGCAAACCCGCTTTCAAATGGATATCCGAGGTTTTTGATTTAAGGGCCATGCCGAGAATATCATTTAAATTCATAATTCTATCCTGTCTGACTTTTCAATTTAGAAGAGGCTGCTATTATTCCTCGTTCGCATTGCTGGTAGCTGTTTCTCCCCCAATACCGTAGAGTTCCCGTAAGGTTGCCTCAATTTCATCGGTCATTTCGGGATGTTCCTTCAGATATTGTTTGGCATTTTCCCGACCTTGACCAACCCGCTCCCCCTTATAGGAGAACCAGGAACCACTTTTTTCGACAATATCATTATCCACCCCGAGATCGAGAAGATCTCCTTCGCGGGAGATTCCAGTCCCATACATAATATCGAATTCTGCCTGTTTAAACGGCGGAGCCACCTTGTTTTTTACCACTTTAACCCGGGTTCGACCACCAATCACATCCTGCCCCTGTTTCAATGCCGCAATGCGGCGGATATCGAGGCGAACTGAAGCATAAAATTTCAGGGCGTTACCACCGGTAGTGGTTTCCGGGTTGCCAAACATCACCCCGATTTTCATCCGCAGCTGATTGATAAAAATAATAGTGCATTTTGATTTACTGACGATGCCGGTCAATTTTCGTAGCGCCTGGGACATTAAACGTGCCTGCAACCCCATGTGAGAATCGCCCATGTCCCCCTCGATTTCCGCCCGGGGAGTCAAAGCTGCAACCGAATCAACAACCAAAAGATCTACGGCACCGCTGCGAACCAGCATCTCAGTGATTTCCAATGCCTGCTCACCGGTATCAGGCTGACTGACCAGAAGATCATCGGGTTTCACTCCAAGGTGTTGTGCATACTGAATATCGAGGGCATGTTCCGCATCAATAAATGCAGCAACCCCCCCCTGTTTTTGAACCTGAGCCAGGATATGCAACGCAAGAGTGGTTTTTCCGGAAGATTCCGGTCCAAAGATTTCAACGATACGCCCCTTGGGGATACCACCAACCCCCAAAGCAAGGTCCAGACTCAAAGCTCCGGTAGGAATTGTATCGATCGCGGGGATCTGAAAATCGGAGCCGAGGCGCATAATGCTCCCCTTACCAAATTGTTTTTCAATCTGCCCCATGGCCAGATCCAGAGCGCGATTTCGGTTTTCATCGGACATGTGTTCCTCCAATTTAATTATGTTTTTAAGCAGTGACGAATCTGTCTCCACCCAGACATCCCATGCCCGTGAGTCAGAAAATGTCACATCGCTTCAATAAGATTATGCCAGGAAACAGCTATGGTTTTGGGGTTGATGTTCACCCTATCAAAATAACATTAAAACTTTTTGTTGCTAATGTCGAGTCAATATTATTATTCGATACTTTGCCGGGCGAAACGGCGCAACCACTCTAACGCCATCGTTGCACTCATCTGCTGAATCTGACCTCGACTCCCCGAGAATGTATATCTTTGGACATGGACCCCTGCCGCACTTGCCAGAGCGATAAAGACAGTCCCGACCGGCTTCTCCTCGGTTCCTCCATCGGGTCCGGCAATGCCGGTGATTGCCAGAGACAAATCGGTTCCAGTCGCTTGACGGAGCCCACTAGCCATCGCTCGGGCACAGTTTTCACTCACTGCACCGAACTGCTGCAATAAAAGGGTGGGAACTTTCAACCAATCCATTTTGGCCGAATCAGCATAGGTAATTCCGGCCCGTTCCAGAAAAGCTGATGCTCCCGGTTGACTGGTGAGCATTGCGCTCAGCAACCCGCCGGTACACGATTCGGCAAGAGAGAGAGTCAGGCCGGCACTTATCAGCAACTTACCAACATTCCCCTCCGGAGTCTCCCCATCCCGCGCCATCACAGCATCACCAAGATCGTTTAGCAGCAGAGCCTCCGCTTGATCAAGGCGCCACTCCGCATCATCTCCGCGGGCTTTCAACTTGACCAGAACCAGCGGGTAATCAAGGGCAAAAGCGACCTCAACTCCATCGGGCAATTTTCGATAAGGGATCATCCGGTCAATCTTTGGTTCAGACAGCCCAAAGATTTTGAAGGTTCGTTGCTGCAGTGGAGTTGCCCCGGTGATTTTTTGTTGCAACACCGGGAGGACCGATTGCTGAAACATTGCCCTCATTTCAGTTGGAACTCCCGGGAGAAAAAACAGCTCACAGTGGTCATGTTGCAGCCGGAACCCCGGAGCGGTACCGATCGGGTTGGGGAGCGGTTGTGCCCATTGTGGCAAGAGTGCCTGTCGCTCACTACTCGGATCCATCTGCCGATGGTGGCGGACAAACCACTGATGCACCATTTCCAAGGCTTCATCATTGACCACCAGTGGCTGCCCCAGAGTTCTTGCCGCTGCCCGGGCGGTACGGTCATCCCCGGTCAAACCCAATCCACCGGTAACAATGATGAACTGGACATGGCCAATCAGATATTGAAGAGCCGCAACGATCTCTTTTTCCTGATCAGGAACAGCAAGTGAACAGCGCAAACGGTAACCCTGTGTCGCAAGAATTCCGGCAATTGTCTGGGTATTACTGTCACTGATCTCACCACTGAGAAGTTCATCTCCAGTGATCAGTATGGCAATGTCGTAGGTGGGCATAACAACCTCAGGCTTCATCGGGGAAGGTCAAAAGAATAGCCACAGACAGATTCGTAGCGCAATAGCGGCGTAAATCCCCGCCATAACATCATCCAGAGTCACCCCGATTCCATTTTTCATCTCCCGGTCAAACCAATTAGCCGGGGGCGGTTTGATAATGTCAAAAAGGCGGAACCAGAGGAATCCGAGGATTGCCACCGGCCAGGTAAAAGGGAGAAAAGCGGTGGTGATCAGATAGCCGATCAGTTCATCAATAACGATCCGGCCATCATCTGCTTCGTCATAAAATTTACCCGCAACATCACTCACCCAAAAGCTGAGGAACAAAATAGCGGTAAGGGTGAGAAGTTGCAGAGGCCAGGAAAAATGGGAGAGGTAATAAAAAGCTGGAATTCCCGCCAGAGTGCCGAAGGTTCCCGAAGCCACCGGAGCGTACCCGAGTCCACCGTTACTGGAGAGGAACAGAATCAATTTTCGATAGCCCCATTGTTCTATTGAGGGTTCTTCATTCATCAATTTTCTCCTTGGTCGATAAATCAAGCTGCTCATAGGCTGCTGTTTCCACCTGCCGATAAACCTGTTGCAGGGGCTGCCCACTGTGACGTGCCAGTTTCCGGCAGTCGTCATATTCAGGGGTCAGACGTAAAAACTGCTGACCGTCAAAAATCAACTTGACCCGGGCAGAACCCATATCAGTTTTTACTTCTGCGCTACGACGGTTCAATCGATAGCGATCACAGCTATTGCTACGAACTCCAATAGCACTGCTTTCATGCATGATCAAGCTTGCCAGTTCCGCCGCCTGCTCGGGTCGGCAGACCACGGTCAACAGGTTTCCGGGACGATTTTTTTTCATCTGCAAGGGGACATAACCCGCATCAAGGGCTCCAGCCAGAAACAACAATTCCAGCAGATTTCCCAGTTGTTCAGGAGTGCTGTCATCAATGTTGGTTTCAAGTAACTGGACTTGATCCGTATCAGCAGAGCTACTCTCTTCACTATAAAGGATACCGCGCAGCAGATTGGGGCGATCTTCCAGCTTCCAGCCCCCCACCCCATAGCCGGTTTTTCCCAGAGGCCCTGCCGGAAACGGACTGAACTCCGCCAATTCAGCAACGATAGTAGCGCCAGTGGGGGTCACCAGTTCCTTATCGCAGCCACTGTCATAAACTGGCTTACCCTGAAGAATTCCCAGAGTTGCCGGAGCCGGGAGGGGGAGGGCACCATGAGCACATTTGCTCATACCATGAGATAACGGCAGAGGAGAGCAGAGTATTTTGTCGACTCCGAGAAGATGTAAACCAATAGCAACCCCGACCAGATCAACAATCGCGTCAACTGCTCCAACTTCATGAAAATGAACCCGATCAATATCTATCCCGTGCACTTTGGCCTCCGCTTTACCAAGGCGGCGAAAAAACTTCCGGGCGGTTTGTTGTACCGATTGTTGCAGGTCGCTCTCTGCCAACATTTTGTCAATGGTGCTCCAGCCGCGATGGTGG
The DNA here is from genome assembly GCA_029932345.1 of Desulfuromusa sp. Lineage (GTDB taxonomy): Bacteria > Desulfobacterota > Desulfuromonadia > Desulfuromonadales > Geopsychrobacteraceae > Desulfuromusa. The sequence continues at coordinate 27,889 of JAOZQF010000002.1, forward strand.
TGGGTCTCTTCACAATGAACCTGAACCCGACACCCCTCGATACCGTGGCGCTGCTCGCGCCCGACTTCAAGTTTGTATCCGGAGATTGGCAGCATGGCGAGTTCGTTTTCCAGTTGTTGTTGATCGACCCCAAGATCAAACAGCAGTCCAAGAAACATGTCGCCGGAGATACCGGAGAAAGTATCTAAATAAAGAGTTTTCATGACGTATCCTATTGATTATTTACCACAGAGGCACTGAGCCACTGAGAAAACCAAGGCTTTTTGTCTCTTGTTGAGAAAAAGTTTTTTGACTTTCTCTGTGTCCCAGTGCCTCTGTGGTTTGATCTAGTTAAAACTTATTCACCTTTACGATTAATCCGGTTTGCCGCAAATGCCGCACCAAAACCATTATCAATATTCACCACCGTGACTCCACTGGCGCAGGAATTGAGCATGCCAAGCAGGGCAGCTATTCCACCAAAAGAGGCACCATAACCGACCGAGGTGGGAACTGCAATCACCGGCACGGCCACCAGACCGCCCACCACAGAAGGGAGCGCCCCCTCCATCCCGGCAATAACAATCAGGACTGCAGCTTCCCGCAGTAAATCCTGTCGGGCAAGCAGTCGATGAATCCCGGCAACTCCGACATCGACCAACTCTTCAACTTCATTGCCAAGCATTCTTGCCGTGATAATCGCTTCCCGTGCAACCGGCAGGTCAGAAGTGCCGGCACAGATAACCAGAATCTTGCCTCGTCCGGTGATCTCAATTTTTTGTTGCACCAGACAGAAGGATCGTGCATCGATATCGTACTCTCCTTCCGGGAATTGGTTGCACAATGCGGTCCCTTTTTCACCATCCAATCGGGTGACAAGGATGTTTCGACCGTGTTTTGCCATGGCTGACAGGATGGTTCGCAGCTGCTCCAGACTCTTACTTTCACCCAATACCACTTCGGGAACTCCCTGGCGCAGTTCGCGGTGATGATCAATCTGGGCAATCCCGAGATCTTCAAACGGGAGCTGTTTCAGACGCTCAACTCCATCATCAACACTGATTTGGCCATCCACCAGTGACTGCAGTAATCGGGTCAGTTCCTGAGAATTCATTTTTTGCTATAGCTCCAGATCAGCAGCGATCCCCTGCATCGCTTCCAGACAGAGATCACAGAAGTCCGCCAGCGGCAGGTCGATCAGTTCACATTCGGCGATGATTTCACGGTTGGCTCCGGCAGCAAATAATCTTTCTTTATACCGCTTCCGCACCGATTTGGGTTTAACGCTGTTAAGTTTTTTATCAGGATAAACCAGTGCCGTGGCGATAATCAGTCCGGTAATAGTTTCTCCTGCAGCCAGAGCGTGATGGATGCGCTTGCTCCGTTTGTCATTGTGGGCATGCTCATTGTGCATCCGGATCGCATCTATAATCTCCTCGTTAACCCCCTCCTGCCGCAGAACTGCAACCGTCTGATGGGTGTGAGCAGACAAATCATCTCCCGTTGCCTCAGCATCGAGGTCATGGAGCAATCCAGCCAACCCCCAAAGTTCTTCATCTTCGTCAAAATGGTGTGCTAATGCCCGCATCACCGCCTCACTGGCGAGGCTGTGTTTGTAGAGGTTGCGATTAGTAAGGTGTAGATTCAATAATTCCAGAGCACGTTCACGAGTTATTCCGTAGTCCATTATTTCCTCCAGTTAAGATAATCTGATCATCATAACAAAAAACCTGCTGTGACCAAAAGGAAGAGTCACTATTTTTTCCTTTTTTAACCGATAGTCCGAGTACAATCATGTTTATTGACAGTATGACTATCATTTGAAATATTGGTCAGGTAAAATTTCTGCAACCGCCACACAATGTCAAAGATCCCGATCTTTCCGGGCAGGATGGATATACAGATGAAATCATTGGTTCTTTTTATCCTCCTTGCACTGGTTTTCAGTGGCTGCAGTGATGACGGTTCATCCGCAGACAGAGATAAAATCCTCATCGACAACGCGGAATTACTGGTTGATAAAAAGCAACTGATCAATGATTATTTAGCCTACAACCAAAGAATGCTGGAAGATTTTGATATTGATTTCAGGGTGTTGACCACGAATAATGATGAAGATATTAACGCTTTTGCCAACACCATATTTAATCAATTACAGGAGCATAGTTACAGCCACAGCGGCAAAGCGATATTGCTGATAATCAACAGCAAGCAGGACAAGGTGAGGATAGAAATCTCCATGGCATTGGAACCAGTCTATACCGATATCTTTGTTTCTTATCTGGAACATAACGGCTTGCTCCCTTATTTCAGAGCTGGAAAAGTGGCAGATGCTGTGTTTGTTGCAGCGGAGTTAGTGAGAGACAGGGCTTACGAAGCCGATCGTGGAGAGGAATTTATGCCCCCCATGGAGAGTCGGTCAATGGGAGGAGGAGCAAAAACTTCAGCCAAAATAGGCCAGAACGACCCCGATGCCAAACAGGGAGAAATGGTTCAGGCTCCCGTCGATGCCGACCCCGAAATGGTTATGGCTATCTATCTACAGGCACTTGAAAAACACAACAAGAACCCTGACTTGGAAATATTTACCACGGCAACAAAAAAGTTCTTTCGTCAATGGACAGTGACCGATATCAATCAGAACAACGAATATCGTATTGTATCAAGTTGCGATGATAAAAAAATTGTCTATTCTGATGATCAACAATTTGCGGTACTCTCATCTCCGGTAGCACAGAGAACTTGTTCTCCGTACTTTTTTGCCCGTGAAAATGGTCAATGGAGACTCGATATTGCGACCATGGCAAAAACAGTCCGTTTCAACGCTGATATGCAGTGGCATTTTTCTCTTCCGGATAAGCAGCAATATGGTCAAGCTTATGCCTTTGCCTTCAACGATTTATCCTTTGATAAAAACGGCTATCCCCACCGGCAGCAGAAAAAATTACGCTGGGGCTTCAGCTGTGGTGGCTGGTATCGTCCGGGTGAGGATCCCGACAAGCTGACCCGTTGCTGGATCAATAATTTACAAACCGGTGGTGCCGCCCAAGAACTACTCGGTCTTAAAATCAACGACAAAGTTGTTGCTGCTGGTTATGGGAGTGAACAGATTGACAATATCTCTTTCCGGCAATTTCTAAATTACATGGGCGAAGTTGCAAAAGGAGAAGAGGTCACTGTTACAGTAGTGCGAAAAGGGGAGAATAAGGTGACATTGCACGCGATTGCCCCTTGAAATTTAACCCACTGATCGAGGTGGAGCGATAATTTATCAGCCCCGATTTTAAAAAGTTTTGGAGTCATATCTTATGGATGAATTTGTGGAAGAAAATTTACCGCTGAGCCGAACCAAAAAGAAACAACAGGCAAAACAGGTTGAGTTGATTGCGAAACAATTGGTCGATCTAACCGATCATCAATTTTCCCGGATCAACCTCTCTCCAACGATTGCTCAAGAGGCAGAACTGGCCCGAACAACCCGGGGACACGGGTCACAGCGTCGCCAACTGAAGCATTTAGCTGGAATGTTACGTAAAGCGGAAGATGACCTGTCGACCCTACTGGATCAACTCACAAATCTCGATCAGGTCGCACGGGGGGATAAAAAACAATTCCATCAGCTGGAAAAATTGCGCGATCGACTCTGCGATGCAGACAGTTTCACCGCCGCATTGACTGAGATGGTTGAGCTGACCCCGGAGATTGATCGAAAAGCGATATCCCGCCTGGCTCGATCAGTTCATCAACATGAAGATCGCCGTGCCTATCGGGAAATCTTTCGCCGTTTACGTGATGAATGGACCGATCAGTAACTCCCAGCTATAAAATTACCCCGGCTTGAATCAGATAAGGATTAAAATAAATTATTTCTTCTTCTTAAACTTACTGAAGAGCCCCTTTGACGGAGGACCCTGTTCGCGACGCAGATTCATCAAGCGCAATTCACGCAACGCTTCAGTACAATCCGGATTTGCCTGTACTGCCATTTCGAAAGATTTTTCTGCCTGGCGCTCTTTCCCCAGGGAGAGATAAACATGAGCAAGGTAGAGATGAGTCAGGTCAAAGCCAGGATTAATCTCTCGAGATGCCAACAGCACCTCCATTGCCCGGTTCTGAATCTCAGGCTTCTTCGGCGCTGACTTGAATAACGCCCAGGCAAAAAAAGCCATGTATTCAGACTCTTCCGGACTCAGCTCGATTGCTCTTTGCAACGACTTAGCCGCCGCACTGAAACGGCGCACCTTCAAAAGGGCTCGCCCTTCCTGATAGGCCCCTTCGGCCTCAATGATTTTATTGATATCTATTGATTTTTTGGGACCATTGACCAACTCGTCCAGGTATCCAGCACATGAATCTTCATCACTAAGAACCGTATATGCTTGCGTGATATATTGAAACATTTCATTGATTTTATTACTCATCTCCGTTGAAAGGCCACTACCGAGGAAACGATCAGGGTGATATTCTTTAGCCAGTTGATAGTATGCTCTTCGAGCATCACCAGAGCGGAACTGTCGTTCCAATCCCAGTGTTTCAAAATAATCACAAGACATAATCCGTTGATAGTCATCGAGAATTTTGTGCCGTAGATGCTCATCAATAATCTCAGGTTCGCCCTCTCCTGAAAGATCTTCGGTCGCAATTGGGTCTGGATCAACGCTCGATTCCAACATTTCAGAGATCATCAATGCCGCCAGCACTTTCTGGACCTCACGTCGTGCCAACGGATGTTGCTCCAGAATCTGATTAAGGGTTTTCACCCCCAAACAGCTCTTGAATACCGTCCTTCCCCGCTTGCTTAACTCAATATCCTGAAAACGATACAGAGGATTACTTGCCTGTTTCAGATAATCGTCACTAAAAGGATAGAGGAACTCATCCAGTTGTGTTGGAGTCCAGTAACGATCAATCCCCTCCTTAATAAGAGCCGCTGGGGTCAGTTCGATTCTGGTAATATTCTGTTTGAAATCTTTTACGGGAACAAATTGACAGGTTCCACTCCGCCAGACAAAGCTTGAAAGGAGCTTGTCTGTGACCTGACGAACCAATGCGGTCTGTACCTCCTGAGGAGTCAACAAACCCATCTCAATCAGGACAGTCCCTTGTAATCGCCCACTTTCCTTACTTTTTTCAACCGATTTATCGCAATCGATCTGAGTTATAACCCCATCCGCAACCAGCGTTCGGCCCAAACACTCACTGAGGACATTAGATCGGGTAAAAATCGGATAACCCTCTTTTATATAAACAATTTTTTTTGCTGCTCCCCGGGTTAAGTGTAATAGTCCGGTCGCTTTCTGCCGATAGAGTTGCTGTAGTTGCAAAGGAATTGTGTAATCTGAAATGGACTGAACTTCTGAATCGGTCTCTTGCTGATTTTCATCCGGAGAGAAAATCCGTTCCATCAACTTCTGCAAATCCTCACCAGTGAAGGGTTTGAGGAGAAAATCATCCGCTCCATATTCGTCTTTTGCTGCGGCAACCTGTTCCGGGCTATGAAAATCTGCAGTGATCATAACCACCGGAAGATCCGTGGTATTATCATGTTTGCGCAATGCCCGACAAATATTTGGTCCAGAAATTTCCGGCATATTAATATCAACCAAAGCTAGATGAAACTCTTCAGTCAACAACTTCCGCAAACCAATGGCACCACGATCAGCTACTTGAACCTGAAACCCAGCAGCCGATAAAGCCTGTTGTAAAAAATCACAAAGGTCACGGTCATCATCGATAATTAAAATATTTTTGCTCATTATTGAATCCCTCTACTCTGAATCACTTACGGATTGAGATATTTTTCAAGAAGTTCACGAATCCCTTCAGTCACCAACTGATATTCTTTAAGGAATTCTCGTTCTACCTGATCTCCCCTGCCGGTATAACCAAGGCTGAGAGCGGCCTTCCTGAAACCCTTGTTATGAGCAGAAAGCTCATTGATCGACTGATCATACAAAAGTCTCAATTTATTTTCCAACCGACGGAGAAATTTATAACCGTTGATTAATAAATCAGCGTCATTCTGCACTAAAATATGTTTTTCTGCCATAGATTTGAGTAAATCTACCGTATTTTGTGTGCGTAATGACTCAAACCTGCCGGCATGCAACAACTGCAGGTATTGGGTGATAAACTCCACATCAACCATTCCACCACGACCTGTTTTGATATTAAAACGGTCATCCCGTTCTCGGCCGCTTTCCTCTTCCATCCGTTTTCGTAACCGATAGATTTCTCCCTGTAAATTGACCGGAACCGGCCGCATAAAAGCCAGCTGGGAAGTTATCCTCTGTAGTTGGTCAATAAACTCGGTTGCCCCACACACCACCCGAGCTTTAGTCATGGCCTGCCGCTCCCAGGGTTGAGCCGATTCGTGATGATATCGCTGAAACGCAGCTAAACTGGTGACCAGTGGTCCCTGATTGCCTGACGGTCGCAACCGGGTATCAATTTTATAAACCGACCCCTCGCGAGTCACCAGGGTGAGAATGGTAATAATTCTTTGTGCCAATTTGGCAAAATATTCACTATTGCTGAGCGACCGGAAACGTTTAGAATCGGTTGTTAAAATCGGTCGTGTTTCCCCCTCTTCTTCATAAATAAAAATAATGTCCAAATCTGAATGGTAGTTCAGCTCGAGACCACCCAATTTCCCCATGGCAATGATGGCAAAAGCGGTTTCCTGAACCTCTCCGTCCTCACCCTTTGCGAACGGGGCACCAAAGCGGACCGCCAGTTCCTGTCTGGACATTTTCCACGCCTGCT
>JAOZQF010000002.1:34732-37786 GCA_029932345.1 Desulfuromusa sp.
TCTGCACTCAACTGTTGGCGATCTTTGTTCGCAACCGCATAGGATCGAGAGACCATCGTATCCAATAATTCTGGTCGCTGAATAAAAATCCGTGATAGCAATTGACTGGAACCGAATAGCGTAATCAATAATTTAACAATATTTGGATTCTCAGCCAACAGGGAAAAAAAAGGGCTACTGGCCCGGATAGCCCGCAAAAATGCCTCCAGATTATTCAGAGCCTGATCCGGATTTGGTGAACTCAGCAACTCTCCCATCAACAGCGGAGATAAACGCTCCAGACAGCGCCGACCCCGTCGAGTTAAACGCTTTTGTGGACCGCCACCACGCAACAGCAACAAACTGTCATAAGCGGCATCGGGGTTGGTAAAACCTTTTTCTTCAAGAAGATCCTTGACCTGATCAGGATCCGATTCAGAATCAAAGATAAAATTAACCTCAGGGCTGATCTCCGGTTGCTCTTCATCGGCTGAATGGAAGAGATCCTCAAAGATAGAATTGACCTGCTGGCGATGCTCTTCAAGTTGAGACCGGAACTCCTCATAACCGGAAAATCCACAACGCCGAGCAAGCAGTTCAAGGCCGTGTTGATCCTGTGGCAAAGAATGGGTCTGTTGTTCCTGAACTACCTGAATACGATGTTCAACTATCCGTAAAAATTGATAGGCCTTACTGAGTGACTGTTGATCTTCTGCAGTAATCAACTCCTCACTTTGCAATATTTGCAACATTTTCAGAGAATTACGCTGTTGTAACTGCGGTCTGGTCCCCCCATTGATCAGTTGCTGAGTCTGAATAAAGAATTCTATTTCGCGGATTCCACCCCGACCCAGCTTGAGATTACGCTCCCCCTCCTCCTTACGACGGAGGCTGGTATTGATCTTCTGCTTCATCAGCTTGATATCCTCAATCATGCCAAAATCGAGGTAACGCCGATAGACAAAGGGTTTGAGCCGCTTCAACAACTCTTCACCGAGGGCGATATCACCGGCAACCGGTCGTGCCTTGATGAGTGCTGCACGCTCCCAACTCTGCCCCCAGGACTGATAGTAAGCTTCAGCACCATCAATAGAGATTGTCAGGTCACCATTATTCCCATCTGGCCTTAAACCAGTATCAACCCGAAACACAAAACCATCTTCGGTCACCTGGTGAAGAGCCCGGGTGATCAACTCCGCCAGCTTGACAAAGTAGCGATGCAGACTGATTTTTTCGTTTCGGCTACCGCCAGTGGTTTCGCCATGAGAGGAAGAATAGCAATAGATCAGATCGATATCGGAAGAAAAATTCAGTTCATATCCGCCAAGTTTTCCCATCCCCAGAATGGTCATTGTTGCAACCGAAGGTTCCCCACCTTCCCCCTCTTGCAGCGGGAGTCCATATTCATCCTGCAAGAGTAAACTGCAAAGATCATGGGCCCGCTGCAAAGATGCCGCCGCAAGACCGGAGAGTTCCTCCATCACCTCAACCAGAGAAGCTGATCCACAGAGATCTCGGCTACCAATCCGCAAAATTTGTGCCGCTTTATAACTCCGTAAACCCGACTTCAGAGCAAAAAAATCGGCACTGTCAGGGATCAATTCACCCAAATCAGCGAGCATCTGGGTTTGGTTGCGGGGGAAATCGATACCTCCTGAGATAAACAGGTTTTCAAAATAAATTTGGCGGCGGTACAAAATTCCCGCAAGAAATGGGGAGCCGCCTAGAACTGTCAACAATTGCTGACAACGGGCTGAATCGGTCAGGACGGTGGTGAGTTGGTCAATCGCAACAACATCAAACAGACGTTCCAGGAGATTAAGAGCACCATCAGGGTCGGCCGTTGTCAAAACCTGAGTAAAAATTTCGGCCAGTAGCCTTTTGTCCTGCAGCTGCTCATCAATCAACCGTAAATTGGTTTTTGCCTTCTCCCCATCCAGCAGAACAACATCACTGAGCCAGGAGATCAGAGACTCTTCATCGTGCTCCAACAACGCTAATTTTTCAATTGTCTCTTGCTCTGTCGGGATCATTTATACCCTTTTAGCGACACTTGACAATTCGGTTCAGCTCCGAGGCATAGTCACCATCGATAACACCGTGCTCAGTAATAATTGCCGTCACCAGTCGCTGCGGAGTCACATCGAAAGCGGGGTTACGGACATCAATCCCTTCGGGAGCCAGCTGCAGATCCTTAATGTGAGTCAGTTCCCGAGCATCACGCTCTTCAATCGGAATCTGACTCCCATCACTCAAACTCAGGTCGATGGTTGAGACCGGAGCCGCAACGTAGAAGGGGATATTGTGCTCTTTTGCCAGCACCGCAACGGTATAGGTCCCGATCTTGTTGGCGACATCCCCATTGGCAGCGATCCGGTCGGCACCAACGATAACGCAATCAATCTCCCCTTTGCTCATCAGATAGCCCGCCATGTTGTCACAGATCAAAGTGACCGGAATATTGTCTTTCTGCAGCTCCCAGGCCGTCAGGCGGGCACCCTGCAGAAACGGACGGGTTTCGTCAGCAATTACCGAAACCTTCTTTCCCGCCTCGACAGCAGCACGGATCACCCCGAGAGCCGTTCCGTAACCGGCCGTTGCCAGGGCTCCGGCGTTACAGTGAGTCAATACCCTCGCTCCGTCAGGAATCAACGCTTCGCCATGTTTCCCCATCGTCCGGTTGATCTGTTCATCTTCCTGAGTGATCGCCAGAGCTTCATATTCGAGACCGATTTTCAGCTCCAGAACACTGCGATCAAGGTTCGATTCGGTAAAGTGTTCCATCCGCTCCAGTGCCCAGGAGAGATTAACCGCCGTTGGTCGGGTCGCCGCCAGAACCGCACAGATTTCTTTGAACTGCTGAAAAAATTCCCAACTTGATTCGGTTTCAATATCACGAGCACCGAACCAGGCACCGATAGCCGCAGCAACACCAATAGCCGGAGCGCCACGCACCACCATCGTACGGATCGCCTCGGCCACCTCCTGATAGGTTTCATAAGTGCGCCACACCTCTTCAACCGGCAGCAGCCGCTGATCGAGCATCTGGCACTGTCCGGCAATAAACCGGATCGG
>JAOZQF010000042.1 GCA_029932345.1 Desulfuromusa sp.
TGATTACTGTCTCGATATGCTTGAGCTCTGTAATAAAATCATCCGGGCGGGTTTTTTTAAATAACTGGCTCTCTTCTGGATTGCCACCACATTCCCAGCGGACCAGGTCCTCACTGCTGATAGTAATATCAATAAAACCATCTTTCCCCTGAATACGACCCCACTTACGCGTTGGCTGGGTCACGACATCCTGAACCACACGACCGACAAGCCCTTTTTCTGTCCGCAGATTCAGCAGGCACAGACTGTCGTAATCAAGTTCCTCGGTTTTTACATACTCCAGGGTCGCCATGACCTCTGTGACCCGCCCCGCATCCAGATTTCGGGCAAAATGTTGCCAGAGATTGATCGCATGAGAATGCTCACCACTGGCCCCGCCACCTCTTTGCCAGAAACCCAGATAAGTGTCCTGCGGACCGTCAAGCCAGGGGTGGGCGGTAAAAATCCCCCCCCAGTACTCACGAAACTCTACATCCAGTGTTTCAACTGGACCAAGCGCTGGTATCAGTTCAACTGCTTTAGCCGCAGAGTTACTGACGGCGTGATCGTAACCAACAAAAACCTTGACCCCGGTTTCCTTGGCCAGTTGGTACAAAGTATCGGCGTTCTCCAGCCCTGGAGTACAGAGGGGTTTTTCCACCAACACAGCTTTCGGCTTTTCCCCAATTGCGGCAATAGCGAGATCCATATGTGAGTCTGGTGGCGTCCCGATAAAAATCAGATCAAACCCGCCACGGGGAACATCCTCTGTAGAGAAAAGTTGAATAGCATCATCCCACTGGCCATAACGGGCCGGGTAGATCTCTTCCTTCGTTCTCCGGAGTGCTGCAGGGTCATTATCACACATGGTAACGTTCCAGCCTAAACGGCGAGAGGCATTTGCCAGATGGTTGCCGATAGAACCGGCTCCAAAAATTTTGACATTATACATGGGGCTTCTCCCAAAAAAAATAGTAAGGGCTCTTAACTGCAGCCGAGTAATATTTCTGTTTCTACAACCATTGCTGCCGACCGCAACAGCTTGTCATGGTACTGACCACTTATTTATAAATCCAGTAAAGATGCTTTGAATGTTTTTTCACCTTGATCCCATCGAACCGCCCCAGGAGCTTTCTGTATCGATCAATAATATCCAGCATCTCATCTCTGGTTATCCCCGGGTAACGGTGATCATGCAGGGAAATATTGTTTCGATGTCCTGGCTTATACATATTGATACGTTTTTCAAGGGCTCTGGTTTTGGTGCGATACCAGCCGTGAAGGCGTTCTCCAAGAGGGGGTGCCAGAGGTTGCTGATCCAGATAGCCAGCCTCCTCCAGGACATCAACCATTCGGTCTGCGGCCAGACGCCCTTCAAGAGCCGCTATGTGTGGTTCCATCGCCGCTTTTCTAGTCGAGTAATCGAGGGGACCCATTTCTCCAGTAATAATCGCACGAACCGTAGTCAGCAGCTCCTCTTGTGTAAAAGTACGATGACTGACATCTCGGGTGATTGCAAAATCATATTCATCGGCAACTTCCGGTTCAAAATTGACTCCTGCTACCCCGAGAATTGCTGATTCAACCAAGGTTGTGCAGCCATTAGCAACCACCACTTTTGCCGCCATAAGCCAGGGGTGGACATTGCCCTCATTGGTAATGACCAGATTGGAGTGGTCTTTGGCAACCTCCAGCCAGGGTTGATGACTTTCAGAAGGGTGGGGTCGCAAAATTACTGTATAATCGGAAAATCTGGCACAAAATGTTGGTAGCATTTTTTTGAAGTGGTCAAAGATAGCCAGTTTATGACGACCCTTTCCTGCATCATATGGCTCGATTGGTCCCGTCTTTTTCCCCTCAGCCGCCTGTTTCAGCTCACCGAGGTCTGGATAGTAGTGATTGACCTTGCTGAAATTGGTATTGATGAGAATAAACTTCCCGTAACGGTTCTGTATTGCCTCCGCCTCAGGACGATAAAACTCACGAAGTTCGGGACGTAACAGATCAATCCTGGGATTTCCGGTAACTTTTATCGGAGTATCTTTATAACCACTGAAGTCCCGGAAAGCGCGGGCATTGTCCTCGCCCCAGGTCGTCAGCAAGGCAATGTCTTTCATCGCAACAGCAGAGAGTCGCCAACGATGATAAACAGCATCGGGCTCCCTCAAGAGCCCCTCTTCATCCCAGGCTAAAATATCATGCCCGTTCTGGTTGAGAAGTTTAAACATGCGAATACTGCGGTCTTTCATGCTCTTGGCCATGTAAACACCGCGGGGAACCGAGGCCGTTTTAAAGTGGATATAGGCCCGGGAACCAATCAGCACTGGGAACCCTCGCTCTGCTGCCACACAAGAAAGGAGGATTTTTGCATCCATCTCTCTCACCTGGTTTTCAACCGGCATAATTATTGTCGAGGGTGAAGCTGTCATTTGGAGCTATTCCTTTTTACAAACTTAAGCAACAGGGTGTTCAACTGTGCGTAGATACTTATATGCTGGGCCAGTTAAAGTCTATGTTGCTGCTGTCATCATTGGTTTTAACTCAGCAAAAGTTTTCAGAATATAACTGATTTGCTCAGGAGTATGGGCAGCACTGATGCTGCAACGCAGCAAAAATAGTCCTGCTGGCGCAGCGGGAGGGAACACCAGGTTGACATAGATCCCTTTTTCCAATATCGCTTTCCAGGCAAAAAGAGCCTTTTCTTTGGTTGGAAGACGGATCGCAACAATCGGACTGGGATCAGGTCCGAGTTCAAAACCTGATTGTTCAAGCCCCCGATAGAGTTGTTCAACATTTTCCCATAGTTTTGTCCGTAGTTGCGGTTGGGAGCTGACAACCCTTAAAGCTTCCCGAACCGATGAAATGGTTGACGGGGATGGTGATGCGGTAAATACATAAGAGCGGCAGGTGTAACGAAGCAGATCAAGCTCTGGATGGGTGCTGACACAGTAGCCACCGACAGCACCTAGACTTTTGCTGAAAGTTCCCACCGTAAAATCAACATCCTGCTCTACTCCGACCGCTTCGGCTAATCCACGTCCATGTTTCCCCAAAACACCCATGGAGTGGGCTTCGTCAACCATCAACCACGCCCCGTATTTTTCCTTCAGGGCGGCGATTTCTGCCAGAGGAGCACAGTCCCCTAACATACTGTAAATTCCCTCAACAATAATCAGAGCATTTGTACTTTTTTCACCCAACCGGCGCAGCTTTTTTTCCAGATCAACCATATTATTGTGGCGAAAGCGGATCATCTCAGCACCACTCATCCTGCAGGCATCATAGATACTCGCATGGGAGTCGGCATCCAGAACAATGACATCTCCCGGTCCGGCCAGAGATGAAATTGCACCGAGATTTGTGACAAAGCCGGTTGAAAAAACAATGGCACTTTGACATCCATAAAAAAGTGCCAACTCTTTTTCCAGAGCACTGTGTCCAGAAAAAGTGCCATTGGCCATCCTTGATCCCGTTGTTCCGGTCCCTTCTTCAAGGAGAGTCTTCCGGGCCGCCTCGATACAGCTTGGATGAAAAGTCAGGCCAAGGTAGTTGTTGGTCCCGGCTAAAATAACTCGTTGACCATCGATCTGCCCCTCGGTAGAAGAATAAATCTCCTCAATAACAACATTGAAAGGGTCGATCCCTTCCGGCAACAACGTTTCGCGGGTGGTGGCGATGGTCACTAATTTATCCAGAAGTCCCATTATTCACCACCTGTAATCTGTTGAATTTGCAGTACAAAATCTTTCACCGTATGTAGATTTGCCAGATCGTTCAACGGGTAGGTGATATCAAAAATATCTTCAACGTCCTCTAACATCTCCATCAGTTTTAGCGAGTCAAACCCGAGATCATTGATCAGATCTGTATCATCCTGAATTGGCACCTGTAATTGGGCATGCTCTTGAAGCAAGACTTCAATCTGTTGAAAAATTGTATCATATTGCGAGGTTGCCATGATTTTTTTAGGACTCCAGTGACAGAAAAATACTTTAATAAAAAAGATTCTTCATTCCATCATGAAATGAAGTTTCGGGTTGCCAATCGATTGCTTGAGTGATTTCGGTATTATTACTGACCCAATCGGGATGGAAAAGTTCTCTCACTTTTCCCGGAGTTAACATTGGCTGATAACCGAACAGGTTGGCAGCCGCGATGTTGATCTGGCTGATAATCGAGACCAATCCACGGGGGAGTGAAAAACAGTGAGCCGATTTGCCGTTAAGCTGGGTCGCAATGGCCGCTATCTCCCCCCAAGTATAGCCATTGGGGTGTCCATCGTGCAACTCAAAACATTGCCCATCTACCATTCTTCCAGAACCAAGCAGAGAAATGACTGCTGTTGCCAGGTCATCAACATAAAGAAGCGAAAATCGCCCATCTTTACTGCCGACAACCGGGACAAAACCCCGCCGAAGCAGTTTTAGAAGTGGTTGCATCTCACGGTCTCCCGGGCCATAAACAGCGGGAGGTCGGAGAATATTCCAGGAAATTTTACCGCGGTACTCAGATAAAACGTCCTCACCCAGCTTTTTACTTAAGGCATAAGAAGAGAGAGAGGGCTCTCTGGCGGCCAGAGATGATATTAATAAAAAATGGGGCACCTCTTGCTCAACAGCAACCTGAACAAGTTGTTCAACCCCGGTAGTATTAATTTTTTTGAAATGTTCCAGAGTGGTACCACGAACCGCACCGGCACAGTGGATAACCCCATCAACATCAGCAACCAGAGTTCGCAGGCTGGCGGTATCTTCTAGAGAACCAGCAACCCATTCGACTGAATTGGTAATTTTCGGTGCAGAGGAAGAGTCAGGACGGTACAATGCTCTGACGGAAAAACCCCGGTTCAGCAGATGGTTGAGTATTACTCGACCAATAAAACCAGTTGCCCCGGTAAGTGCAATTGTTGTCACGATTAAGTTCGTTTTGCAGGAGGTCGCAGGAGAGGTTGAGCCCGCATCTCTTTATCCGACAGCAGAGATGGGTAAATTAGACGTATCCCGGTTAATTTCTTGCTCTTTCTGGCGGTTCAAATAATCGCGCTGGGTACCGGCACGGGAAAGTTTTCCCGAAGAGGTGCGAGGGAGAGTGTGAGCGGGGACAAGCTCGATGACGCAGTTAATTCCCATTTCCTCGCGAATAATGCGGGCGAGGCGAGTTTCCAGTTCATTTTTCTTCTGCTCATCTTTCTCGCGGTATTGGACAACCATGACGGCAGTTTCCAAGCCATCATCAGTCACAACTGAAATTGCTGAAGCATCTCCAGGTCTGATCTCGGGTTGCTGCTCTGCATGAAACTCCAAATCTTGAGGCCAGAAGTTGCGACCATTGATGATGATCATATCCTTTTCCCGACCGGTGATCATCAGATTTCCCTTATCAAGATAGCCGATATCTCCAGTATTCAACCACCCATCAGCAGAAAGGACTCTCTCCGTTGCAGCGGGAGCAGAAAAATAACCACTCATGACACTCGGTCCTCGGACATGAATAGTTCCACACTTTCGGTCCGCTAAAGTCTGTCCAGATTCATCACGAATAACAATTTCATGTCCAGGTAACGGGATCCCGCAATTGACCAGTTTTTTGGTACGACATACTGCTGTTTTCTGGTCGATGTTACCCACAACTGATAAGGCTTCATGTTGTGCTGACAGATGCTCTGCATCTATTTCATCAATTTCGATCCCCTGATCAATCGGGGCAAAACTGACGGCAAGTGAACACTCAGCCATACCATAGCTGGCAACAAAAGCTTTACGATCAAAACCGAAAGGGGCTAACTTTTCAGCAAAAGCATCCAAAATTTCAACCTGAATTGTCTCCGCCCCAACCCCGGCAACCCGCCAGGCACTGAGATCGAATGGTTTTGCGCTATCCAGACGAACTCGACGTGAACTCAATTCATAGCCAAACGGAGGACCAAAAGATATTGTGCCGCGATTGGCACTCATTAAACTCAGCCAGAGCCGTGGTCGCATCGCAAAATCACGGGTTGCCAGATAATCAACGGACATCTGTGCTGCCAACGGTGCCAGAACAAATCCGACCAACCCCATATCGTGGTAGTAGGGGAGCCAGGAAACACATCTGTCACCCTGACGAACTTTGATACCATCCTTGGTGATTCCAGCAAGATTGTGCATAACAGCCGCTTCACTCACCATAACCCCCCTCGGGAAACGGGTACTTCCTGAGGTGTACTGGAGATAGGCAGTCTCTTCGGCCTGCAGTGGCTGCAGTTCAATCAATGTTTCCTTGAGATCGTCAAATGTTTTGGGGGTGCCGACCACCTTCAGCTCTAACCCGTGACTCGCTTCCAGAAGGTAAGGAAAGAAATCTGTTAGCGCTACAGCAATGCTGGCTTGACTTTTCTCCAGCAATCCCCGTAATTGCTCAATGTAGGCCTTGTGTCCACCCAGGTGGATTGAGGCTGGTAGTGGAACCGGGGTGAGCCCTGCATACTGGCAAGCAAAAAAGAATCGCGGAAAGTCCGGATGGGTCTCTGCTACAATAGCAACCCGAGCTCCTCTCTCCAGCTGTAAGCTGAGCAGTCGTCTTGCCAGAACTCTCGCTTCTTGCTGTAATTTTGAGTAGGAAAGGGTCGCATGAAGCTTTCCCCGGCCATCGTAGAAATTAAACCCACTCAGCCCCTTGGCAGCATAATCGAGTGCTTCTGCCAAATTTTGGAAGTCGGCTTTTCGGAGAGGAATCTGGCTATCTGTAGGAGTGATAAAATTCATTTTACCTGCGTTGATTATAGTTGGTTAACGGTTGAAGTTGTATACTACAGCAAGATTAGTGCCATCATACAAAAACAACAAGATATCAAGGGGCTACGCTATGATGGGAGATCCCATGAATGTGCAAATCGTTGTATTTTTGCCGATAATATGTGGCGGAACTGCAACACATAATCGATCTGGTAACTCTGTGGAAAATTTCCCATGTAGCGCATAAAAAACCATTTTAAGCTTTAAGCTGGCTATATATATCAACTTTTTCTAGAAAATGGTAGGATTTTAATTTTTAGAGAAAACTTTATATTGCAGCAGTCGTCGCCCACGTTACCCTCTACTGAATGTTTCTCGCAATGTTTGCAGAAGTTCCTTGATGATTTCCTCACCGGTTTCGTTATATTGAGTCAAAGTTGGAGGTCCTGGCCAACCAGGATCATTAAACTCATGATCACTAAATAGCTGTGGCTGAGAGTAGCGGGGTAGCACGTGGAAATGGACATCACGATCAACCATCATCAACATCAGATAGTTAATTTTGTCGTAAGTGAAGCATCCTTTCAAGTGGGTCTCTATTGCTGTCGTTATCTCTTTCAGTTCAAAAAAAGCCTCGGAAGTGACCTCTGAAAAAGCTTCGACATCTTCTTTGCAGACAAGAACCAGAGCCCCCAGGGTCGCTTGTTGAGGGCGGAGCAACACAACCCAGTGGTGGTAATCTTTAATCAAGGTTTCTGGATAGCCAAATTTTTTCATCGTGGTATTCATTTCACTCACCTCTCGTTACCGAGTTCCAGCAGTTAAAAATGACTTACATGTTAGCTAAGTTTCAAGTATTCTTCAATTGATCAAATCTATTTTCCTGGCTCATTTTACGGTTTTCCAATCAGGAATAAACGAAATTTAACCAGGAGTCTGTCGACAGGCTCCTAGTAACATAAACTGGGTCATCCAATGCCAAACAAAGATCAAAACCTGGAACAATTACAGATTATACCGGTTTCAGGGTCGCGTCTGTTGCGTCGTTTTATTGATCTGCCGTGGACATTATATGTAGATGATCCCTGCTGGGTTCCCCCTCTGAAATTTGAAAGAAAGTGGCACCTTTCAGCTAAGAACCCCTATTTTGACCATGCAGATTTTCAGGCTTGGATTGCCTGCCGGGGGAAACGTGTCGTCGGAAGGATCTCTGCCCAGGTTGATCAACTCCATCTGCAACGCTACAATGATGCCACCGGATTTTTTGGATTTTTGGAAGCGGAGGACAGTCAGGAAGTTTTCCATGCGTTATTCAAAACTGCCGAAAAATGGTTACGGCAGCAAGGAATGGAACGGATTCGCGGCCCTTTCAGTCTTTCCATTAATGACGAGTGTGGTCTATTGGTCGAGGGGTTTGATAGTCCACCGCCAATTATGCTGGGGCATGCTCTCCCCTATTATGGATCGCGTGTAGAAGAGCAGGGGTTTACCAAGGAGCAGGATCTTCTGGCATATCGGGTTGCGCCCGAGACTCCGCAGCCCCGCCATCTTGAAATGCTCATCAAACGAAGTGGTAGGCAAGTTAAAGTTCGCCCGATGCGCCGAGATTCTTTTAACGAGGATCTGGAAATCATCCGGGATATTTTTGAGGATGCCTGGTCAGATAACTGGGGCTTTATCCCTTTTACCCCGGCTGAGTTTGCTGAGCTCGGGAAGAATCTTAAACTTTTGGTTGATGTTGACTTTGTCAGGATTGCCGAGGTTGATGGTGAGCCGGTTGGCATGATGATTGCTTTTCCTAACCTCAATGAGATGATAAAGGATCTGAATGGACGTCTTCTCCCCTTCGGCTGGTTGAAACTCCTATGGCGGCTGAAGGTGACCGGTGCACAATCGGCAAGAGTTCCACTCATGGGGGTTAAGCATCGCTATCAGGGGAGCAGACTGGGAGTGGCTATCGCCCTGATGATGATCTCACCGATCCATATGAAGGCTCGTAAGGAAGGAATCAAAGAGGTAGACATGTCGTGGATTCTGGAACAGAATTATGCGATGCGTAAAATCATTGAGTCGGTCGGGAGCACTCTCTACAAGAGATATCGTATTTATCAGAAGGAACTTGGGACAGAATGAAGCAAACCGATCCCCCTTTCTCTGCAATTGTACTGGCAGCTGATCGTGAATTAAATAATCCGGTCGCCGAAGCCGCAAAAGTGAGTTGTAAAGCGCTGACTCCGGTCGGCGGCAGACCGATGGTCTTGCGTGTCCTTGATGCTCTGGGGAAAGCCCGGGAAGTTGGTCAGCGGATTCTGGTTGGCCCGGCAGAGAGATCTCTTGCAGAAGACAGCGAACTCAATGGGCTGGTCTGCTCCAGTCAGGTGGGCTGGATTGCACCACAGGCCAGCCCAAGCTTAAGTGCTTTCAGTGCTCTCCAATCACTACCGGAGGATGTCCCGATCCTGGTCACAACGGCAGATCATGCCCTGTTGAGCGCAGCAATGGTTGATCACTTTTGTGCCGCAGCACGCAACAGCGGCTGTGATGTTGTCGCCGGATTGGCTCGCTATGACTTGATAGCAGAAGCTTTTCCCGATACCTTGCGCACTGTCACAAAGCTCAAGGATGGTGGGTTTTGTGGCTGTAATATGTTCGCATTTCTCACCCCGCAAGCCAGATCTGCTGCTAACTTTTGGCGCAAAGTGGAAAGTGAGCGTAAAAAACCTTTGCGGGTCGTGAAGGTCATAGGGTGGTCGGCAGTCTTCCGCTATCTGTGTGGTCAGCTTACCCTTGATTACGCACTGGCTCAATTGTCAAAAAGGATGAATTTAAAGGTGGGGGTGGTTGAAATGCCCTTTGCCGAAGCTGCTGTTGATGTGGACAAGGTTGATGATTGGATTTTAGTCGAATCCATCCTGGCAAAAAGAGACCGTGAAGCTTCCCCTCAGGAGTGAACTTCAGGCTGCTGGTTAATAAAAAAACTATATCGTCAAAATACTAAGGGAGTGAGTTTTAGATGAAAAAAGAGATTGTTGGTTATACAACCGGGGTATTTGATCTATTCCATATTGGACATCTTAACTTATTGAAACAGGCAAAAAGTGGCTGTGATCGATTGATTGTGGGGGTCAGTACCGATGAATTGGTTCAGACCTACAAAAATAAAAGTCCCATCATCCCCTTTACCGAACGAATTGAAATTGTTTCGGCACTTAAATATGTTGATGAAGTTGTGCCACAGAGTCATCGAGATAAAATTGCGGCATATCATGAAATTAAATTTGATGTGATGTTTGTTGGCAGCGATTGGAAGGGCTCAGTATTGTTTAGTGCCGTAGAAGCCGAATTAGCCGAATATGGTGTCAAAGTCATCTATTTTGAATACACGAATCATGTCTCTTCGACGGCTCTTAAATCTACACTTCAAGCGATATATGATGCAGAGACATTCATCAGATAAAAGCTGTTCCCATGGTTAAGCGACCTAATATTTTCGGGATTTAACTTGATCATCAATCGTTACCTGAACCGTGAAGTCCTGACCCCTCTGGCAACCATTTGTGCCATTCTGGTCATTATTTTCGCCGGCTATTCAACGACCCGCTATCTTCCGGCCGCCGCCAATGGAATGATGACGGGAAAGACCGTCTTAGTCCTGGTTTTCCTCAAGGTTATTGTTGCCCTTGAAGTTTTAATCCCCATCACTCTATTTCTCTCAACAATAATGGCACTGGGGCGAATGCATGCCGAGTCAGAAATAATCGCAATGGAAGCCTGTGGGTTGAGTGAGCGGACTATTTTTCTGGCAGTTCTTCGGATTTCTCTCCTGATTGCTATTCTGGTGGCCGGGCTCTCCCTGTATGTTCGCCCCTGGGCTTACGAAAAGAGTTATTGGCTGAAAGCCGATGCAAAGATCAACTTTGATTTTTCCCGCCTCAGACCGGGACGTTTTCACGAAATTGGCGCAAGCAAGGATGTGATCTTCCTCGAGCAATTTGATCAACAGAACAAGCAGGCGAAGGGGGTATTCATCCAACAATATGCCGGTGCCAACCGCAAAATAACCTATGCTAGAGAGGCTCGACAGACGAGTAGCTCGATCACCGGCGGAAAAGTTATTGTACTCCAAGACGGCTATCATTATGAGCTCAAAGAGAACGGGGGCAAATCACCGCTTCTCCATTTTGAAAATTTTCATCTCTCCTTAAGACCAAAGCCGATTGATTCAATTAAGTACAGGCAAAAGTCAGCATCAACAATCAGTCTGGCAGGTTCAAAATCTAAATCAGACAAGGCTGAGTTTCAATGGCGTATTTCCACCGGTTTTTCAACCATCCTGTTGGGATTACTTGGTATTCCATTTGGCCGAACCGCACCACGACAGGGAAAATATGCCAAGACCTTTGTTGCAGTGATGGTTTTTGCTGTTTATTATAATATGACGATTGTTGCTAAAACCTGGATGGAGCAGGGTCTGGTAGGTTCTTTCCCGGGAATCTGGTGGCCGCAAATGATACTTGTTATTTTACTGCTACTATTACTTAAACGTAAAACTTCGGGCAATCTGTCAGCATAAATTTCAGTCAATTTATTTTGCTATCATTCAAGGATCTATGAAAATACTCAATCGTTACATAGGTCTCCGGTTAGCCTGGGGATGGTTGCTGGTTCTGCTGATTCTGACCGCCATGTTCTCCATAATGGAACTGGTTGGCCAACTTGATGATATCGGGGAGGGAAGCTATCAGATCATTGATGCCTTCATCTATGTCGGCTACACCATGCCAGGGCGAATTCTAGATCTTGCCGCAATCAGTTCTCTGCTGGGGAGCATTGTCGCCCTCGGGACTCTGGCGAATGGGCACGAATTACTGGCAATGAGGGCTTGTGGCTTTTCGGTATTCAGAATCTCACGGGTGGTTTTAAGTGCTGGGCTCGTCCTGATGGTGGGGGTACTGCTCCTCGCTCAATTTGTCGTTCCACCGCTGGAGCAGCGTGCCTGGGTTAACCGTGAAATTGCCCTCTCTGATCTGGGGACTCTCCTCCCGGAAGGGGGCTTCTGGGCCCGGGACAAAAACCGTTTTATCAACGTCAGATCTTCAACTTACGGTCAAGGGCTTGATGATCTCAGTGTTTATGAATTTGATAAGAAGGGGAAGCCGTCCCGTTTTATAACTGCTCGCAATGCTGAAATTGATCCAGATGGTCGTTGGATCTGTCGGGATATCAGACAGATCACTTTTCAGGAGCGGAAGATTGTCGATCAAAGAATTCCCACCCTGACATTGGATGTTTTTCTCAATACCAAACAGGTGGATCTCCTGAGTGTCACCCCCAGCATGTTTTCTATCAGTGCCCTTTACCAATATGTTCGGGTTCTTCAGCAACGGGGGCAAAACCCCGACCAGTACATCCTCTCATTATGGCAAAAATTGACCCTGCCGCTCAAAGTGGGAGCAATGATTTTTTTCTCTTTGCCTTTTGTGTTTGGTCAAGCACGAGAGAGCAGCTCTGGACGCAGGGTGACGCTGGGGACAATTGTCGGGATATCTTACTATTATTTCGATCAGGCACTCGGTTATACAGGACTTCTCATCGGGCTCCATCCCGCATTTACAACTCTGCTCCCTCTGGCAATTATTATCATGCTGACGCTATGGCTTATGCTTCGCATCCCTTAGTGGTTATTCTGCTCCACTATCATCAACAAGAGGTATCTCCAGCATAACCTCCTGCTCCGGGACAAAACACTTTCGGCTGGCAGAATAGCCCCGAACTTTCATCATCATTTCCCAACCGGTTGCAGTTCTTTTTAACTGATAAATATTATATTTGGCACAGTGCCCCGAGCGGGGATTGAGTTCAGATGCCGAAGGAACCCCAATCACCGGGATGGTTCCGGTAGCCGTTTGCATCCTGTTAACAGTGGCAACGTGAGCATGTCCATGTAACACCAGTTCTGCACCACACCGCTCCAGAATATCGATGAATAACTGACTGTCGGTGAGACATTTACGTCGTTTCACAATTCCGGACAGTGGCGGGTGGTGGATCAGTACCACGCGCAAAAGTCCCTGCCGGCCTGTCTGTTGCAACAGAGTTTCCAGCCCGGCCAATTGTTCTTTTCCCAGGCTGCCGGTTGCCAATAGTGGGGGACTGGGTCTTGCCGAGCAGAGGCCAATAAGGGCGATCTCTCCACGAATGCGCAAGCTGGGAAAAAATTTTGCCGTTCTCGATAAATTCAAATGAGTATCAGATTGAAGATATGGTTCCCACATGGAGCACTTTTTAAACCAGTTTCTCCCCCAATAAGCTTCATG
>JAOZQF010000184.1 GCA_029932345.1 Desulfuromusa sp.
GTTTCTTTCATTTTTTTTCAGACCAAAAAAAATGCCGGACTGAATAACATCAGGCCGGCACTTCAATAAAACATTTAAGTGTAAAACAAATTATTTAACGTGACACTCTTTACACTTGGTAGGACCTTTTTTCATCTCTTTGTGACAGCCCTTGCAGTTATTGTGCATGGCGTTCTTATACTTGATCTTTTTACCATCATCTTTTTTACCATGGCAGCTACTACATTTTTCAAAACCGCCGGTATGGTGACAGGTTTTACAATCAGGTAAATCTGCCTGGTGCTTGGCGTGATCAAAGGTAACAACACCAGTTTTTGCTTTGTCCATCTTGATCGAAGCAGGTCCTTTATCTTGAGCAACAGCAACAAATGCTGTGCAAACAAAAGCAGCGACAATCAGCAGTACGACTAATCTCTTCATTTTGTAATTCCTCCCTATAGAATTATCTAGTTGGCAACCGGAGCCAAATTAAATCAAAAAGAACGCAACTGTCAACCGAAAATTGTATATTGTATACAATTTATTGTTGACTAAATCAGTCCATCGTCCGCCATTTTTTTCTGTACCAGATCCGATTTCTTAATCACTCCAGCCGCCATATCCTGCTTGAATTGCAACAGTTTCTTCTCCAGTTCAGGATCTGCTGTCGCCAGCATCCGGGCAGCAAAAATACCGGCATTGCGCGACCCGGCCAGACCGATCGCCATCGTCGCAACGGGAATTCCAGCGGGCATCTGCACCATTGCCAATAGTGCATCCAGGCCGCGCATCGAGGTTGCGTCAATCGGGACAGCAATCACTGGCAACACCGTTTCCGCCGCAACAACTCCAGCTAAATGAGCTGCCGCTCCAGCCCCGGCAATCATCACCTTGATCCCTTTGTCGCGAGCTCCGCGTACATACTGCATAGTCCGCTCCGGAGTGCGGTGAGCACTGGAAACAATCATCTCAAATGGGATCTCAAACTGTTTCAATATTTTGGCCGCCTCGACCATAATATCGTAATCACTGTCACTCCCCATCAGAATCCCGACCACAGGCTTTTTATCACTCATTTTCTCTAAATCTCCCAGCTTAATAGTTTTGAAAAATTGCACATTTCTTAGATCCGCTGGCTAAGCAAAAATTTCGTCCTGCAAGGCTTGGTATTTTTTCAGGGGCGAAGACATACATCAGTATGTCGAGATCCTGAAAAAGTACCGTAACACAGCAGGGCGGACTTTTTGCAACGCCATCATCTATTTAGGGCTCGGGCACCTATATCATGACGATAATGGACATTATCCCAATGGATAACCTTGACTCCAGCATAAGCCTTATCAATTGCCTCTCGGACAGTATCTCCCAACCCAGTGACTCCGAGAACCCGGCCACCCTGATTAACAATTTGACCATCTTTCAAAGCTGTTCCAGCATGAAAAACCATCAAATCTTCTATTTCAGCCGCCTCGTCAAGACCACTAATCGGCAACCCTTTTTCATAGGCTGCAGGATAGCCACCGCTAGCCAACACCACGCAAACGGCCGCTTTATCGTACCAATCTATAGAGTCCTGCTGTAATTCTCCACGGGCACAGGCTTGCAGCACCGGAACAATATCGGATTTCATCCGCATCAATAGTGGCTGTGCCTCAGGATCACCGAACCGGGCATTGTACTCCACCACCCGGGGCTTGCCGTCTTTAATCATCAGCCCGACATAGAGGATACCACTGTACGGACAACCATCCGCAGCCATTCCCTTAATTGTCGGTTTAACAACGGTATCGACAATAATCTGATAGAGTTCATCGGTCACCACCGGAGCGGGAGAGTAGGCTCCCATACCACCGGTATTGGGACCTTCATCACCATCATTGACCCGTTTATGATCCTGCGATGAAGCCAGGGGGAGGATGTTTTTCCCATCGGTAAAGGCAAAAAAGGAGGCTTCCTCACCATCCATAAACTCTTCGATCACCACACTGGCACCCGCATCCCCAAAAACCTGGTCGAGCATAATGTCATCAACAGCAGCAATCGCTTGTTCTTCGGTCATGGCGACAATGACACCTTTCCCTGCGGCCAAGCCATCCGCTTTGACAACAATCGGTGCCCCCTGCTTACGGATATAAGCAACCGCCTGACCGTGATCGGAAAAGCTCTGGTAAGCTGCCGTCGGAATATTGTAGCGAGCCATCAGATCCTTAGAAAACTTCTTACTCCCTTCAATCTGTGCTGCGGCCTTATCAGGTCCAAATATTTCCAGCCCGGCAGCCTGAAAGGTGTCGACGATTCCCATGGTCAGCGGCACCTCTGGTCCAACCACCGTCAGATCAATCTTCTCCGCCAGAGAAAAATCAAGTAAAGCGTCAATTTCATCAGCTCCGATATGGACACACTCAGCCAGCTCAGCAATACCAGGGTTTCCCGGTGCGCAATAGATTTTATCCACCAGAGGTGATTGAGATATTTTCCACACCAGAGTGTGCTCGCGACCACCACCACCGACAACTAGAATTTTCATCTATAATTCCCTTTTTCAATATCGTAGGGGCGGGGTTTTCCCGCCCTGCTTTTCCGAATCCCCTGAACACGGGCGGGGAAACCCCGCCCCTACATCATCAATGGCGGAAATGGCGCATTTTGGTGAACACCATCGCTATTCCGGCCTCATCTGCCGCTGCAATCACCTCTTCATCACGAATTGATCCACCAGGTTGGATAACTGCCGTTATGCCGACAGCTGCAGCGTTGTCGATCCCGTCACGAAAGGGAAAGAAAGCATCCGATGCCATCGCTGCACCTTTAACATCAAGGCCGGCGTGTTCCGCTTTAATCGCAGCAATTCTGGCCGAATTGACCCGGCTCATCTGTCCCGCACCGACACCGATGGTCATACCGTCTTTGCAATAGACAATCGCATTTGATTTGACAAACTTGGCAACCCGCCAGGAAAAGTTAAGATCCAGCCACTCTTTTTCGGTCGGAGTCCGCTTGGTCACAACCTTCAACTCGTCATGTAGAAGGAGATCGGCCTCCTGCACCAGCAAACCGCCATTGACCCGTTTGTAATCAAGGCGCTGGGCATTTTCAGCCGGCCACTCACCACACTCGAGTAAGCGAACATTCTTCTTTTTAGCGATAATTTCGGGAACAGTTGCCGCAACCTTGGGCGCAATAATCACCTCGACAAATTGCTGATCAACAATAGCTTGAGCTGTTTCAGCATCCAGCTCCTGATTAACGGCGATGATTCCGCCAAAAGAGGATTCAGGATCGGTCGAAAAAGCTCGCTGATAGGCATCCAAAAGAGAGGTTCCCGTAGCCACACCACAGGGGTTAGCATGTTTGACGATGACACAGGCCGGGGCCTCGCCGAATTGCTTGATACATTCCAGAGCCGCATCGGTATCGCCAATATTATTATAGGAGAGAGCCTTGCCCTGAAGTTGCCGGGCCGTTGCAAT
>JAOZQF010000043.1 GCA_029932345.1 Desulfuromusa sp.
CCATGTAGGGGAGGTCATAGACAAACGCATCAATCTTACCGTTAACCAGATCGGTGATACCCTCTGCTTCGGTATCAAAGGAGATGTAAGTACAATTAGGGATCAATCGCTTGGTTGCTTTTTCACCTGTGGTACCAAGCTTGGAACCAACTTTGTACTTTTTGTTATTGAGGTCTCTGTAGTACTGAACATCACCCTCGAGCTCTTTTTTAATCAGAATAGTTTGCCCGATAACAATGTACGGGAGAGCAAAATTGACTTTGAGGTTTCTCTCCTGAGTGATGGTCATGCCACTCATGATCATGTCATATTTTTTGGTCAGCAGAGCAGGAATGATACCATCCCATGCGGTATTGACCAGCTCAAGTTTAACTCCCATCGCCTTGGCGATGCCTTTAGCCATATCGACGTCAAACCCAATAATCTCACCTTTTTGATTGGTCATTTCAAAAGGCATGTAGCCCGGTTCCATACCAACCTTCAGGACACCACGTTTCTGGATTTCATCCAGAGCGCTTGCGCTGACAAAACTGGGAAGGACAACACAGAGAGCTAACAGACAAGCAAGTACAATTTTCACACGTTTCATTGATTCTTCTCCTTATTCCATTATAGGAAAGCTGAGCCGATTTTTTTCGGCGGGGTCAATTTAGTGACAATCTATACAAAGTTAATACGATTTTCCTTCATCTAAAAGTTCAGATATCATCATGGGAATCTTGCATTTGGGGCAGAGAGGGAGATCAGCAACAGGTAAGTAGATAATCTCAGTGTAGCGGCATCGTGGACAAATAACCTCAACCGGTTCTTTTTTTATCTGATCGGATTGACTCACGCTCTCTCCCTGAGCTTTTCAAAATCATTTAATAACATTCAAGAATTTATACCACAGCAACTTTAGGATAAACAAGAGACTAACAAACATTGTTTGAATTTACAATTATTGTTAAAAATATTTGCTAAATTAAATGGTGAGAGAGGGGCATCACACCCCGGATCACTTTTTATCTTGAAAAGCTGCTTCTCGGTTGAAAAGAACTTGAATAGCCACACCTACCCACCTTTTAACTTTACATCTATCACCAATCAGGATTATAAAGAGCGGTTATTTCATCTGTAAACAGCTTACTTTTTTGAGATTTTATGAAGCAGAAAAACATCCGTAATTTTTCTATTATCGCCCATATCGACCATGGTAAGTCCACCCTTGCTGATCGTCTGTTAGAGGCAACCGGTGCCCTGACTGATCGGGAGAAGTCTGATCAGTACCTGGATAAGATGGAACTGGAGCAGGAACGTGGAATCACCATTAAAGCTCAATCGGTCAGACTCTCTTATCTGGCAAAAGATGGGCAGGATTACATTCTCAATCTGATTGATACTCCCGGGCATGTCGATTTTTCCTATGAAGTCAGTCGATCTCTCTCTGCTTGTGAGGGGGCTATGTTGGTTGTTGATGCAGCCCAGGGGGTTGAGGCGCAAACTCTGGCCAATGTCTACATGGCGATTGATCAGGATTTAGAAATCTTCCCGGTCATCAATAAAATTGATCTTCCCAGCGCTGAGCCCGAGCGGATCAAAACAGAAGTTGAAGAGATTGTTGGTATCGATACATCGGATGCAATTCTTTCCAGTGCCAAAGAGGGGATTGGAATCACTGATATTCTTGAAGCCGTTGTAGAAAGAATTCCGGCTCCTGCAGGTGATCCGAGCGCACCACTTAAAGCCCTCACTTTTGATTCCTGGTACGACTCATATCAGGGAGTGATTGTTCTGGTACGAATTTTTGAAGGGACAGTTAAAAAGGGTGAAAAAATCAAACTGATGGCAACGGGTGGTGTTTATGAAGTGCAGAAAGTTGGTGCCTTCACCCCTCATCCAGTCGAATTGCCACAGCTCTCTGCGGGCGAAGTTGGATTTGTCATCGCCGGAATCAAGGTTGTTGAAGATGCCAAGGTGGGGGATACAATTACCCATCTACATAATCCGGCAGATACGGCCCTTCCTGGTTATCAGGAAGTCAAGCCGATGGTTTTTTCCGGTCTTTATCCTATTGATGCAGCAGATTACGATAACCTGCGTGACGCATTGGAAAAACTGCGCCTCAATGATGCAGCTTTCTCATTTGAACCAGAGAATTCACTTGCCCTTGGTTTTGGTTTCCGTTGTGGTTTTCTCGGCCTTCTCCATATGGAAATCATTCAGGAGCGTCTGGAGCGGGAATTTGGTGTTGCACTCATTACAACAGCCCCAACAGTGGTTTATAAGGTGACGACGACCAAAGGTGAATTGCTGGAAGTTGAAAGCGCCAATATGCTTCCTGAGGTACAACTTATTGAAAAGATTGAAGAACCTTTTATCCTCGCCTCTATCCATGTTCCCAACGAATTTGTCGGCCCGGTATTGAAATTGTGTATCGAAAAGCGTGGCATCCAGAGAGAGATTAAATACCTCACTGCAAACCGGGTGATGGTGGTTTATGAAATGCCACTGAATGAAATTGTTCTTGATTTTTTTGATCGCCTGAAATCTATTAGCCGTGGTTATGCCTCGCTGGATTACGAGTATCTTGACTTCAGGCTGAGCAAACTGGTGCGCCTGAACGTTCTGATTAATGGTGATGTTGTCGATGCGTTATCGCTCATTGTTCACCAGGATAAAGCTCAATTCAGGGGGCGCGATCTGGTATCGAAGATGAAGGAATTTATCCCTCGACAGCAGTTTGAAGTCGCTATCCAGGCGGCTATCGGCAATAAAGTTATTGCCCGTTCGACGGTC
This sequence comes from Desulfuromusa sp., assembly GCA_029932345.1. GTDB lineage: Bacteria > Desulfobacterota > Desulfuromonadia > Desulfuromonadales > Geopsychrobacteraceae > Desulfuromusa. Next base: position 2,779 of record JAOZQF010000043.1, read on the forward strand.
AAAGCGTTAAGGAAGGATGTCACTGCCAAATGTTACGGTGGTGATATCACCCGAAAACGGAAACTGTTGGAAAAACAAAAAGCCGGTAAAAAACGGATGAAACTGGTGGGGAGTGTCCAACTTCCACAAGAGGCTTTTTTGGCTATCCTCAAAGTTAAAGAGTGATGGCGTTGCAAAAAAATGTGACCTGCGCTGTTGTCGCGCTTTTTCAAGATCTCGACATACGATGTATGCCTTCGCCCTTGAAAAAGCACTCCGCCTTGCAGGACGCAATTTTTGCTTAACCATCTGGGTTTTCAATCAATTTTTTACGAGAGTGTTAAAGAGTGAATTATGGGAATTTTTAAAAAGAAAAAAGTCGCTGTTGGGTCCAAAAAACCTTGGTATCGTGAATGGTCAGAAGCGATGTTTGTTGCCATTATTCTGGCATTGATTATCCGTACCTTTTTGTTTCAAGCTTTTAAAATCCCTTCAGGATCAATGCTCGATACGCTCCTTATCGGTGACCATCTTCTGGTTAATAAATTTATCTACGGCACCCATATCCCCTACGTCAGTGATGACAAGTATCTGAAAATTCGTGATCCTGAACGGGGTGATGTGATTGTCTTTGAGTTTCCCGGCGATGAGGGGAAATCTTATTTTCAAAAGCGCGATTTTATCAAACGGGTTATCGGACTCCCCGGAGATACTATCGAAGTAAAAGCCAAGCATGTCTATGTCAACGGGGAACCATTTACAATTCCGGCAGAAAAACATAAAGATGCGGATATGATCCCGGCTGTTGCCAGTCCACGAGATTTTACCGGTCCTATCAAAGTTCCGGCTGACAGCTATTTTGTTATGGGAGATAACCGGGATTACTCATTTGACAGCCGCTTTTGGGGATTTGTCCATATCTCAAAAATTAAAGGGCTGGCTTTTATAAAATACTGGTCATGGAATTCCAAAGGTGATCTGCTGCATAAAATCAGGTTTAATCGGATTGGTCGCACTATAGACTGAGGTAAATTTAACAACTTTGCGATTGACATTTTCAGCATGATGCTATTAGATTTCGGAAATCGAAATCGAACAGAAATTTGGATTATCAGTTTGATTGAGATCAGCCATTAAACTAGTCTGACTTGAAGTATTATGTCAAAGAATCTTAGTCTCAGAGATTATTTTTCAACCTATAAATATCTATCACTAAGAAGAAGATATGGAAGATGGTCTGCTGAAATTCGGCCTGATGCCGTTATTTACCCATACAGCTCAAAACAATGGCCCAACTATATAAAACGCTGGCCGTTGTTTGCTTGCCCTGGCGATTGGGATTTAGTTCAGCACAGAAATGAGCCGTTTCGGCTCCAGCAGTTTAAAGAACTTTTTGTGGATCAACTGCCCTACCAGGAAAGCGCTTCATACGCAGGGATGCTTAGCGATCTGAAACAGTTTGGCGTTACCCATGCGCCAAAGTTGCGATCACAAAAAGAAATAGATGCATACTACGCTGGCGTGTATGCACTCTACGAAAGCATGCAGAAAGACGGCTACCAAAGACGGCCGGTTCAGGATCGCTCCTGTAAAGGACAAAAAGAAATTACCATAAGGATTGGACGATGCGGTGAGCTGATGAAAGCCGGTGAAGGAACTCATCGCCTTGCACTGGCACGATTACTGGGGCTGAAATCTGTATTTGCAGTAATCGACGTTGTTCATCCGCAGTGGATTGAAAAAAGTCAGAAAAAATACGGCGGCACCGTATCTTATGCAATACAACAAGCTCTATCCGCTCTTACCGATACGAACAAGGATCAGTAAGCGCTTCCATTAACCCTTTAAGCTGATCCGAGAGGTTGGCAAGGGAGTTATAACGTGCAAATATACTTAATAAAATTAATCAGAACACCTGCATAAATATTCGTGCAGGTGTTTTTTTATGTCTTTTTTCATGGGAGGTCTTTATGGCAGTAGAAATTATAGAAATACTCGATTCAGACGGAGTCGACCGCGCAATAACCAGAATAGCTCATGAAATTCTGGAGAAAAATGCTGGGGTTGATGATTTACTGTTGATTGGTATCCGTACTGGTGGAGCCTACCTGGCAACGCAACTGCAACAGAAAATAACTAATATAGAGGGTAAGGATGTCTCTACCGGCATTATTGATGTCACCATGTATCGGGATGACCTCGAATCCCGCAATAATCTGGAGGTGGGGCATAGTTGCATCCATGTTCCAGTCACTGACAAAAAAGTTATTTTGGTCGATGATGTTCTTTTTACCGGTCGTACAATTCGAGCCGCGTTGGAAGCAGTCATCGCTCTAGGTCGTCCGCAGAATATACAACTGGCCATCCTGGTTGATCGTGGTCACCGTGAGTTGCCGATTCGCCCCGATTATATCGGTCGCAATATACCAACTGCTCAGAATGAACAGATAAAAGTCGATTTTGACGATCAAAATGTTCCTCAAGCGGTTCACTTACTTAGAACTTGATGTGGAGGTTATTCGTATGTCTTTCAACCCCAAGCATATCCTGGGTATCAAGAATCTGACAGCTGACGAGATCAATTTTATCCTCGATACGGCTGAAAGTTTTAAAGAAATCAACACCCGGCAGATCAAGAAGGTTCCAACTCTGCGCGGGAAAACTATCATCAATCTATTCTACGAAGCCAGCACCCGTACCCGTACCTCCTTTGAAATTGCCGGCAAACGGCTTTCGGCAGATACCGTCAATATCAGCGCTTCAGGATCCTCGGTGGTTAAAGGGGAAACACTGGAGGACACGGCAAAAAACATTCAAGCCATGCATCCCGATATCATTGTCATGCGGCACAACGCCTCAGGTGCATGCCAGTATCTTGCCGACCGGCTTGATTGTTCAGTGGTCAACGCCGGGGACGGCATGCACGAACACCCGAGTCAAGCGCTCCTGGACGCTTTTACCATCCGTCAGCACAAAGGCTCAATCAATGGTTTGACAGTGGCGATTATCGGCGACATCACTCACAGCCGGGTGGTTCGTTCCAACATCTATTGCCTGAACAAGTTGGGAGCCAAGGTTCGTCTGGCCGGGCCGGGAACCATGCTGCCGACGGGTATTGAGAAACTTGGCTGTGAGGTATTCAATAACCTGGAAGATGCCATCCGTGATGCCGACGTCGTCATGATGCTGCGGATCCAACGGGAACGGCAGGGGACGCCGTTGATCCCTTCGGTGCGTGAATACGCCCGCTTCTTCGGACTTAATGGCAACAAGATGGAGTTGGCAAAAAAAGATGCTATTGTGATGCACCCCGGCCCGATCAATCGTGGCGTTGAACTGGGAACCGCTATTGCCGACGGACCGCAAAACGTGATTCTCAATCAGGTTGAAAACGGTGTTGCCGTGCGTATGGCACTACTCTATCTGGTTGCAGGTGGGGAAAAGCTGAACAGTGACTAAGTGGTGGTTTCTATTCATAAAATAAAGATTTTACCACAGAGACACAGAGAAAATCTGAAAACTAAGATTTTTGGTTTTAGACCAGAATTTACTCTGTGTCTCAGTGCCTCTGTGGTTGATGAAAAATGATTTTAACTTTACCTAATTTCAAGAAGAGGTGGCGATAATGAAGATATTGATTAAATCGGGTCGGGTAGTGGATCCTGCCAACAAAATCGACGAAAAACTCGACATTCTGGTTGTTGACGGCAAAGTTGCTGAACTGGCCGCCAATATTGATCCCGGTGGCGCGGAGGTGATCAATGCCGCAGGGCTGATCGTAACTCCTGGACTGGTTGATATGCATACCCATTTGCGCGACCCGGGCTATGAGTACAAAGAGGATATTGTCAGCGGAACCCGTGCAGCTGCGGCCGGTGGTGTTACTTCGGTTGCCTGTATGCCGAATACCAGCCCGGTCAACGACAGCCTTGCGATCACTAAATACATCATCAGTAAAGCGCAGGAGCAGGGGAGTGCCAACGTCTTTCCGATCGGTTCCATCACCAAGGGGATGGGTGGTGAACTTCTGACTGAGATGGGCGAGCTTAAGGAGGGCGGTTGTGTCGGTTTTTCTGATGACGGTCTGCCGGTCAAGAATGGTGAAATGATGCGTCGAGGACTGGAATACGCCAATACTTTCGGTGTGCCGATCTTTACCCATGCCGAAGATATCAGCCTGGTTGCCGGTGGCAGTATGAACGAAGGTCCGATTTCAACTGAATTGGGGCTGAAGGGGATTCCCTGGGTCGCGGAAGATGCGGTTACGGCCAGAGATATTATGCTGGCTGAACTGACCGGTGCGCACCTGCATGTTTGCCATGTTTCCACCAAGGGGAGTGTCGAACTGGTGCGCCATGGTAAAGCTCGAGGCGTGCGTGTCACCTGTGAAGCAACGCCACACCATTTCATGCTGACCGATGAAGCGATCCGCGGTTACGATGCCAATTTCAAGATGAATCCGCCGCTACGCTCGCAAGGGGATGTTGATGCTGTTCGCGCCGGTCTAGCTGACGGAACCATCGACGCCATAGCCACCGATCATGCGCCGCACCATATTGATGAGAAGAATGTTGAGTTTGCCATCGCCATGAATGGTGTCGTCGGGCTTGAGACCATGCTGCCGCTGACTCTCAAACTGGTCGCCGAAAAGGTTCTTGATCTGTCTAAGGCTATAGCATTGCTTACCTGTCAACCAGCTGAGATTCTCGGTATTGATCGCGGGACCCTTGCGGTCGGAGCGGTTGCGGACATCACCCTGATCAATCCAAACAAGGAGTGGACTGTGGAGGCCGACAAGCTGCACTCCAAAAGCAAAAATACCTCTTTCGATGGTCGAACAGTGCGCGGCTACGCCGTACGGACAATCCTTGCCGGCAAGACCGTATTTGAAAGATAGATCATTTGCCAATCCTTCTCCCTGGGGGAGAAGGTGGCCGAAGGCCGGATGAGGGGAAGAGCCGTAAGCAGTCCCCCCTCACCCTGGCCCTCTCCCTCATGGAGAGGGGATTGTTTAAATACAGAGATTCTGAAAAAACTATTAATATTAATTGTAAAGAAGTTATAACTTAATGTAATTAATTAACTATTGAGGTCTCAATGAAAGCAGTTTTAGCTCTTGCCGATGGCAAATATTTTATTGGAAAAGCACTGGGTGCAATAGGTGAAGTCACAGGTGAGGTTGTCTTCAATACCAGCATGACCGGTTATCAGGAGATCCTGACGGATCCCTCTTATCATGGTGAAATTGTCACGATGACCTATCCCCAAATTGGTAATTATGGAATTAACCTAGAAGACGTCGAATCAAACCGACCTTTTCTGTCTGGTTTTATCGTGAAAGAAGCGTGTCACTTTCCCAGTAATTTCCGTTCAGAGATGAGTCTTGATACCTATCTCAAGGATAATAATATTGTCAGTATTGAAGGGATTGATACTAGAGCACTGGTGCGTCATATCCGGACGGTTGGGGCCCAGACCGGGATTATCTCTTCAACCGATATCGACCCGGACAGCTTGATTGAGAAAGCCCGCAAAGCTCCTTCTATTGTTGGTCGTGATCTGGTGAAAGAGGTCACCTGTAGTGAGCCATATCAGCCAACTGAGGGGCTCTGGACACTCGGCGAGGGCTATGCTGATTGCAAACAAACTCAATCCCCTTATAAAGTTATTGCTTACGATTTTGGCATAAAACGCAATATCTTGCGGAACCTGACATCTCTGGGTTGCGATGTCACAGTTGTTCCAGCAACAACATCTGCTGCAGAGATATTAAAGATGAATCCCGATGGGGTGTTTCTGAGTAATGGACCGGGGGATCCAGAGCCACTCCATTATGCACAAAAAAATATTCAAGAGTTGCTCGGTAAAGTTCCGGTTTTCGGTATTTGTCTCGGCCATCAACTACTTTCTATTGCTGCTGGTGGTTGTACCTACAAACTAAAGTTTGGCCATCGGGGCGGGAATCAACCGGTTCTCGATTATAAGCGGCAACAGGTTGAGATCACCTCACAGAACCACGGTTTTGCTGTCGATGAAAAAAGCCTTGGTGACGATATCAAAGTGACCCATATCAATCTGAATGACAATACTATTGAGGGGATACAACTGCTGTCGTCTCCCGCATTTTCGGTTCAATATCACCCGGAAGCCTCGCCAGGACCTCACGATGCTCAGTATCTGTTCGAACGTTTTATTGATTTGATGAAAGAGCACAAAAAGGGGGGCAAAAATGCCTAAACGGACAGACATAAAGAAAATTTTGATTATCGGTGCTGGCCCCATTGTTATTGGTCAGGCGTGTGAATTTGATTATTCGGGAACTCAAGCTTGCAAAGCATTAAAAGAGGAAGGTTTTGAGGTTATCCTCCTCAATTCTAATCCGGCAACGATCATGACCGATCCCGACTTTGCCGATAGAACTTATATTGAACCGGTCACGCCCGATGTTCTCACTCGCATTATTGCAAAGGAGCGCCCTGACGCATTATTACCAACCCTGGGTGGCCAGACTGCCCTCAATACGGCTGTCTCGGTTGCTGAATCTGGGGTTCTGGAAAAATATAACGTTGAAATGATTGGTGCAAAACTTGGTCCGATTAAAAAAGCAGAAGATCGGACCCTGTTTAAGCAAGCAATGGAAAAAATTGGTATCGCTGTGCCCCATTCAGGCCTGGCTCACACCTTTAAAGAAGCGAAGGAAGTTGTCGCAGAGATTGGTTTCCCGGCGATTATTCGACCATCCTTCACCTTGGGGGGGACGGGCGGTGGAATTGCCTATAATCGTGAAGAATTTGACCGGATGGCGATGGTCGGGATTGATGCTTCACCAACCAGTGAAATACTGATCGAAGAGTCGGTTATCGGTTGGAAAGAGTATGAACTCGAAGTGATGCGTGATCTGGCTGATAACGTCGTCATTATTTGTTCGATTGAGAATGTTGATGCCATGGGTGTCCATACCGGTGACTCTATCACCGTCGCCCCGGCTCAAACATTGACCGACAAAGAGTATCAGCTGTTGCGTGACGCCTCTTTGAAAATTATCCGTGAAATCGGTGTCGAAACCGGTGGTTCCAACATTCAGTTCGGTATCAATCCAAAAGATGGCCGGATGGTCGTGATCGAAATGAACCCCCGTGTTTCCCGCTCTTCGGCACTGGCATCAAAAGCAACCGGATTCCCGATTGCCAAAATTGCCGCGAAATTATCTGTCGGCTATCGCCTTGATGAGATCCATAACGACATTACCCGTGAGACCTTGGCTTCTTTTGAACCGACAATTGATTATGTCGTCACCAAAGTTCCACGCTTTACCTTTGAGAAATTTCCACAATCCGATGCGACCCTGACCACACAGATGAAGTCAGTCGGGGAGGCGATGGCAATTGGTCGAACCTTCAAAGAGAGTTTGCAGAAAGCACTGCGCTCGCTGGAAATTGATTCTTACGGTTTTGAAAGCCGAATATTCAAAAATCCGGCCGACTATGTTCGTCAAATAACCACAACCGAACGTGACAATCTCACCACAAAATTGCAAGTGCCCAGCTGGGAGCGGATGTGGTATCTGGCCGATGCAATCCGCGCTGGTTTCAGTATTGAACAAATCTATCAGTTGAGTGGCATTGATCCGTGGTTTCTGTCTAATATCGCCCAGATAATTGAGATGGAATCGATTTTATTGACTCATAGAGATCAATTAAATGCTGATGATCCCGATTTCACCGACCTGCTGCGTGAAGCAAAACAATATGGATTTTCTGACCGACGTCTCGCTTTCCTCTGGGGAATTACTGAAAGCGATGTCCGCGAGATGCGCCACAATTTAAAAGTTCTTCCGGTCTATAAGCGGGTTGATACTTGTGGTGCGGAGTTTGAGGCATTTACCCCCTATTTTTATTCAACCTATGAGACCGAATGTGAAGCTGAGCCAACGGATAAGCGAAAAATTATAATTCTCGGTGGAGGACCCAATCGAATTGGTCAAGGGATAGAATTTGACTATTGTTGCGTACACGGTGCCTTTTCACTCGCTGCTGCAGGGTTCGAAACTATAATGGTTAACTGTAATCCGGAAACGGTATCAACTGATTATGATACGTCAGATCGACTCTATTTTGAGCCGCTCACCCTTGAGGATGTTCTGTCAATTGTTGAAATAGAGAAGCCTGAAGGGGTGATTGTTCAATACGGTGGGCAGACCCCCTTAAAACTGGCGGAAGCATTGGAAAAAAATGGTGTTCCCATTATTGGGACCTCTCCCGATGCCATTGACCGGGCTGAGGATCGCGAACGTTTTCAAGCTTTGGTCAACAAACTCAACCTGTTACAGCCCCAAAATGGTATTGCCCGGGCCTTTGATGAAGCAGAGATCATCGCTGAACGGATCGGCTATCCGGTGGTGGTGCGCCCATCCTATGTATTAGGTGGGCGGGCCATGGAGATTGTCTACGGTGTAGAACGGTTGCGGGATTACATGAAATACGCCGTCGATGCATCGCCGGAGCATCCGGTGCTGGTGGACAAATTTCTACAGAATGCCATCGAAGTGGATGTTGATGCCCTGGCAGACGGGACAAATGTCGTCATCGGGGGAATTATGCAACATATCGAGGAGGCCGGCATCCACTCCGGCGATTCGGCATGTTCGCTTCCCCCATTTTCATTGGCAGAAAAAACCATTGAAGAGATCCGCCGGCAGACCATAGAGCTCGCTCTGGAACTGCAGGTTATCGGTCTGATGAATATTCAATTTGCGGTCAAAGATGATGATGTCTATCTTCTGGAAGTTAATCCACGTGCCAGCCGGACTGTCCCCTTTGTTTCCAAGGCAACGGGACGCCCATTGGCGCAGATTGCAGCAAAGGTGATGGCCGGGCAAAGTCTTGTAGAATTGAATATTTCAGGTGAAATTATCCCTGATTATATTTCGGTCAAGGAGGCAGTTTTCCCGTTCGTCAAATTCCCCGGCGTTGACACTTTGCTTGGTCCGGAAATGAAATCGACAGGTGAAGTGATGGGGATCGATTATAACTTTGGTCATGCTTATGCTAAATCTCAGTTGGGAGCCGGGGTTAAACTGCCCCGCAGTGGTAAAATCTTCATCAGCATCAAAGATACAGACAAGGAGAACATCCTGGAACCAACCAAAAAGCTGGTTGAAGCAGGTTTTACCATTGTTGCCACCAGCGGTACTGCTGATTTCCTCAATCAACACGGGATTGCAGCGGAGCGGATCAATAAAGTGAAAGAAGGGCGTCCTCATTGTGTTGATGCAATTAAAAGTGGTGATATCTGTCTGGTTTTCAATACCACCATGGGTGCTCAATCGGTGGCTGATTCCTATTCGATCCGTCGTTCCGTCATTATCTATGAAATTGCTTATTTCACCACAATGGAAGGGATAAAGGCCGGGACTGACGGTATTCTTGCCATGCTGCGAGAAAATCTTGACGTTAAGCCGCTACAAGAGTATTATCCCGTCAATTAATAGTGAGTAAAATAGAGCAATAACCCAGTGGGCGGTTTTTCCGTCCGCTGTTTTTTTTGAGGAGCAGGGTCAGGATGGACGAATCAGTACCGATGACAAAAGAGGGGCACTACCGCTTGCAGGAAGAACTAAAGCAGTTGGTTCGCTTTGAACGCCCTAAGGTTGTACAAGATATTGCTGAGGCACGGAGTCATGGTGATCTTTCAGAAAATGCTGAATATGATGCTGCTAAAGACCGTCAAGGTTTTGTCGAAGGGCGGATCAAAGAACTGAATCACAAAATTGCTGTGGCACAAGTGATTGATCCAACCACCCTAAAGACCGACAAGATTGTCTTTGGTGCCAAAGTGACCATATTAGATATTGATACAGATAAAGAGGTAACCTATCAGATTGTTGGTGTTGATGAAGCTGATATCAAAGTCGGTAAAATCTCTATCAGTTCTCCCGTCGGTCGGGCCTTAGTTGGTCATCGGGTTGATGAAGAGGTCAATATCACTGTCCCTTCCGGTGTGAAAGTTTACGAAATAACCCATATTGAATACAGTTGATGGTGTTAAAAAAACTGTCACCTGAAGTACTTTTACGGGACATTGTCATTGTTGGCAATGTCCCGTTTTTCTTGCATTTCAAGGGGGAATAAGGGAAAATCAAATCAGTTTTTCAGCTCTTGACCTACGGAGGTAACCATGGCTCCTAAAATTACCAGAGATATGACCTTCTATGAAATTTTACAGATGGATCCGGCGGTCGCAAAAGTTCT
>JAOZQF010000185.1 GCA_029932345.1 Desulfuromusa sp.
TGCGACGCCATCGGGTTCTTTCTTGTGACCGCAGCATAAAATAAAACGACAGTAACCTATTTAGCACGGCTGTGAGTAAACTCGGGACTGTCCCCAGTCACACCGGGGGCTGTCCCGTAAGTTTGCGGCCAATAAAGAACAGTGGTGGTTCGCGCCGCAAAAGCTTGGAACCGCCCCCATACAGGGGCTGTCCCGGTTTTGCTGATTCCGTAGCAACGATGAGCTGAATAGTTACAAATATCAAAGGAAAAATGTTGTGGCACACAGTGATAAAATTAAAGAATCTGTGCATATGAAGCCAAAAGAAAAGTTTGATTTTTTCCATGATGAGCGAGTTCGCTCGGTTTTCTATCAAATTCTGATCGCAGCAGCAGTAGGCTGGTTCGTCTGGTATCTTATCAGTAACACAGCTCAAAACCTCGAAGCGCGTGGCATGCATACGGGTTTCGGCTTCCTTAATGTTGCCGCCGGGTTCGACAGCTCCTTCAAGCTTATTTCCAATGAAGCCGGGGTCGGAACCTATGGTCGCCTCTTCTTCATCGGGGCTCTCAACACTCTCTATATTTCAGCTCTGGCAATTATACTCAGCACCATGCTTGGATTTTTTATTGGTGTTTTGCGACTTTCCAACAATTGGCTGGTCTCCAAGGTAGCCCTGGCATATGTGGAAATTTTTCGTAACACACCAATATTGATACAGATTATTTTCTGGTATATCGGCGTTTTCTCTCTGCTGCCCAGAGTCAAGAACAGCATTGACTTGTCCGGTGGTACAGGAGTTCTCCTTCTCAATAATCGCGGACTTTACATGCCGTGGCCACTCCCTGGCAATCTCCTATGGTTGACCGGAGTCGCTATTATCATCGCGATAGTTGCGGTTATTATTCTTAAGCGCTGGGCTCAAAAACGTCAGGACAAAACCGGGCAAATATTCCCGACTTTCGCCGTTTCTGCTGCATTGCTTATTCTTCTTCCGGCAATTGTATATTTTTTAACCGGAATGCCACTTGGCTGGGACGTACCAAAACTTGAAGGATTTAATTTTGTTGGAGGCGCGAGCCTGCCACCAGCTTTTATGGCTCTTTTGATTGCCCTGAGCATTTATCACGCCTCCTATACGGCTGAAATGGTACGTGCCGGAATTCTATCGGTCAACAAGGGACAGGGTGAGGCTGCGAGGTCACTAGGCCTCAGAAGGAAGTCGGCAATGTCTCTGGTCATTATTCCTCAGGCAATGCCCGCTATTATTCCTCCCATGATCAGTAATTGGCTGAGTACAATCAAGAATTCATCACTGGCTATCGCCATTGGTTATCCAGACATAGTCTCTCTTTTTATGCAGACATCGCTGAACCAGATTGGTTATGCAGTTGAGTTGGTCGGTATAACAATGGCCTTTTACATGGTCATCAGTCTGACTATTTCGTGGCTTCTGAATATTTACAATAAACGCGTCCAACTGGTGGAGCGCTGATCATGGCTATTATAAAAACAGCAAAAAAAACCGCTCTACCGGCACCTTTATCGGAAACATCAGTTTTGGGCTGGATGAAGAAGAACCTGTTTTCTTCAGTATTCAACAGTCTCCTCACCATTGTGACCCTCTATATTGTCTATATAGCAGTCAAGGGATTGTGGGTCTGGGGGATTGCCGATGCTGTGTGGGTCGCCGACAGTCGGCGTGAGTGTTTCAAGATCAGCGTAGATGGCGCCTGTTGGGCGGGTATCTTTGCCTGGCTGGATAATATTTTTTATGGTCGCTACCCGCGAGAAGAATTGTGGCGGATCAATTTTGGAATATTGTCTCTTATCCTTTGGATGATCCCGCTTTGGTTGCCAAGGGTTAAGGCAAAAACTCTGATTGGATTGACTACGGTATTCCTCTATCCTTTCCTTGCCGGCTACCTTTTTGCTGGTGGTGATAAGGGTATCTTCATGCAGATCATGCTCACTGCGGCCATCGTTTGTCTGGTTGCGAATACTCTGCATTCAATCATAGGTCTGTTGACCGGTCGCAGTCTGCCTGAATTTCTCTCCTCTTTATTTGCCAAAACTAATGGTCATGAAAAGAGTCAGCGTAATATCTTTATTGCCTTTCTTGTTCTTGATTTTGTCTTGATCTATGCGTGGCAAATGAGCTGGAATCTTGGGGAAGTTTCCTGGACTAAATGGGGTGGTTTGTTTCTCACTTTTGTTGTCGCGGGGATCGGTATTTGCTCGGCACTGCCGGGCGGGATTATTCTTGCCCTTGGTCGGCGCTCCAATATGGCGGTTGCCAGGGTTCTCTGCACCTCAATTATCGAACTATTCCGTTCCGTTCCGTTAATTACAGTTTTGTTTATGGCGACGACGATGTTTCCACTGTTTATGCCTGAAGGCTTTGTCCTCAATAAGCTGGTCCAGGTTATTATCGCTGTATGCCTTTTCAACGCCTGTTATGTGGCGGAGACCGTTCGAGGAGGTCTGCAGACCATTCCAAAAGGGCAATTTGAAGCGGGGCACACCATCGGACTTGGTTATTGGCAAACCATGGGCCTGATTGTCATGCCCCAGGCTTTGAAGAATATGATTCCTAATATTGTCGGCAACTTTATATCGTTGCTAAAAGACACCACACTGGTGTCCATCATTGGACTATTCGATGTTCTCACGATGTTACGCGCGATCGGCAAAGACAGGGTTTGGCTTGGACTTCATATTGAGCCGCTGGTATTTGGTGCAATGCTGTTCTTTTTGCTCTGCTTTGCCATGTCAAAATACAGTCGCCATCTGGAAGTAAAACTATCCACCGGCCATAAAAATTGATGGCTTGGCCATCTGGTTTTTTTTGTGAAGGGATCAAAATTGATTAGATCTTCCCACAGAGCAGAAAATATGACAGAAACAAAAACACAGGAAAATAGGGGGAAACTGGCCTCTGCTGCGTCCGCCGAAGTTATTATTGAATTTAATCGGGTCAATAAATGGTATGGCGATTTTCATGTACTGAAGGATATTGATTTTACCGTTCATAAAGGTGAGCGGATCGTGATATGCGGCCCTTCAGGGTCAGGAAAATCAACTCTCATCCGCTGTATGAACCGTCTTGAGGAGCATCAATCCGGCAGCATCGTTGTCGATGGCATAACCCTGAACAAAAATCTTAAAAATATTGATCACATTCGTACCGAAGTCGGGATGGTATTTCAAAACTTCAATCTATTTCCCCATCTGACCATTCTGGACAATCTCACCCTGGGACCAACCTGGACTCGTAAAATATCAAAAACTGATGCTCAAGCTGTTGCCATGAACTACCTTGAACGGGTTAAGATTCCCGAACAGGCCAATAAATATCCCGATCAACTTTCAGGTGGTCAGCAGCAGCGTGTGGCTATTGCCCGCTCTTTGTGCATGAACCCCAAAATTATGTTGTTTGACGAACCGACTT
>JAOZQF010000186.1 GCA_029932345.1 Desulfuromusa sp.
AGCCAATTGGAAATTGCACCATCATAAGCAGCAGTATGTTGATAAACCTTCACCGCCAGTTGAAAATTGGTCGCTGCCGAAACTTCACCGCTATTCTGCTTCATTTCGGTGATAACCGTTTCGTAATCGACCGGATCGATCACCACAGTGACAAATTTATTATTCTTTGCGGCACTGCGCAGCATCGTCGGCCCGCCAATATCAATATTCTCAATGGCATCTTCCAAACTACAACCCTCTTTGGCCACCGTTGCCTCAAAAGGATACAGATTAACCACCACCATATCGATCGGCTCAATATCATGCTTCGCCATGGCATTGACATGCTCAGGATTGTCGCGCAACCCGAGCAGTGCACCATGAACTTTCGGATGGAGAGTTTTGACCCGACCATCCATCATCTCTGGAAAACCGGTATAGTCAGAAACATCCATGACTGGAATTCCAGCATCACGAATTATTTTTGCAGTTCCTCCGGTTGATAGCAATTCAACTCCAAAACTGTTTAATTCGCGAGCCAGATCGAGAACTCCGGTTTTGTCAGATACCGAAATCAATGCACGTTTGATAGCAGCCATGAGATTTCCTTTCTTCAAAATTATCAATAAAATTGTTGATATCAGAATAGCTGAGAATCTACATCCAGCACTAATCCGATTTTTTAAAAATATAGTTTATCTGTAACGGTGAGTATTTTTTTTGAGGCGACCAGATCAACTGAGATTTGAGTGGTTTTCTAACATGATTTCCCCCTGCTGACAACCGCTTTCAGCATCAGGATTATGATATATAACGGCGCGGAACCCGACCACCAATACGGCAAAAAACTTCATAGGAAATGGTATCTAGTTGCGCAGCCCAATCATCACCGGTAATTGTTAAATCGTCCGCTGTACCGAGCAGGGAAACACAATCACCAACAGCAACATTAGAGACACCACTGACATCAAGCATAATCCAGTCCATACAAACCCTGCCAATTACCGGAATTTTCTTCCCGTGCAAAATTCCCTGGCCACAATTACTGAAGAGACGGTTATAGCCATCGGCATAACCGATCGGCAGTACTGCAACCAGCATATCACTATGAGCATGATAACAGTGACCGTAAGAGATCCCACTGCCCGCCGGGAGCTGACGCAATTGAGCGATCCGGCTCCGCAGATGCATTACCGGACGCAAATCAAGCTTGTCTGAAAATTCGGGGCCGGGAAGTCCTCCATACAACATGATCCCGGGTCGTGACAGCGTACATTCGGGACACTCCCAGCCACTCAACCCGGCACTGTTGTTGAGATGAATCTCCCGGGGGTCAATTCCCGCTTCACGAAGCTGCTGCAACATCCGCCGAAATTCTCTTTGTTGATCAATTGTCACTGTGGAATGGAGCTCATCAGCACAGGCCAGATGAGACATAAAACCCTCTATCACCAATCCATCCAGTTGGCATAATTGCGGCAGAGAATCCTGTAACTGCTGCGGCAAAAAACCAACCCGCCCCATCCCACTGTCAACTTTCAAATGGACCTTCAGCTGGGTTTTCTGCCGTACCGCTTCAGTATTGAGTCGCAAAGCAGTCTCCAGATCCAACAGAGTTGGGATTAAGTTATGTTGCAGGAAAGCACCCTCCTGACCGGGAAAACAACCGCCAAAAACCAGTATGCCAGCGGTGATTCCGGCCTCACGCAACTCAAGAGCTTCTTCCAGAGTGGCCACGGCAAAATCATCGATTCCAAAAGATTGCAAAGCCCGGGCAACGGGGACCGCACCATGCCCGTACGCATCAGCCTTAACCACCGCCAGAATCCGTTGCGTGGCTGAGCAGAAGCTGACCGCTTGTTGTAGATTATGCTTTAATGCCGACAAATCAATTTCTACCCAGGTCGGGCGGGAAGGATAGTCCATCGCGAGAGTTTCTCCAGAAGTTTAAATGGGTGATAAAAAATTATCAGAATCTATCAAATTATACTCACCGGAAAACTTCTGTAAAGTATCAATATATCGAAAGATTAATTGACACCAAGATTTTATGCTGATACGATCCGATTTGATTGTGCAATTTTCATTCTAAAATTCTCAGAATTATTTTACAATCTCAGTATCTAAGGGAGATTACTAATGTTTTCCGGTCTTTATCTCATCACAGATAATAATCAAGATGGACAACTACTGACAAAGGTGAAAGCCGCACTGACGGGAGGGGCGGCAATTGTTCAGTACCGCGCCAAAGAGATCCGCCCGGATGACCGTCGAAAAATGGCGGAAAAGCTCAAGAGACTCTGTCGCCAGCACAAAGCCCGTTTGATCATTAATGACCTACCTGAATTAGCTCACGAAATTGATGCCGATGGAGTTCACCTTGGACAGGATGATGTCTCTATTGCTCAAGCCCGGCAAATACTCGGTCATCAAAAATTAATCGGTATTTCCACCCATAGTGTGGATCAGGCCCTCAAAGCTGAAGCACATGGTGCCGACTATATCGCTATTGGCACTATTTTTCCAACTGACAGCAAAGATGACACCAATCTGGTTGGGCTGAAAACCTTAAGCATGGTCCGTAAAGCGGTCAGAATTCCTGTCGTCGCCATTGGCGGCATCACTCCCGATGGTGCATTTGAGGCGTTGGACGCCGGGGCTGATGCTATTGCGGTCATCTCCGGGGTTATGGCAGATGCCGACCCCGCCCGCGCCGCCAAAGAGTATTCACTGTTATTTAATCGCAACAAACCGGCTCCTAACGGTAAAGTTTTAACCATTGCCGGTTCAGACTCCAGCGGTGGCGCCGGCATTCAGGCGGACATCAAAACGATCACCCTGCTCGGTAGTTACGCCAGCAGTGTTCTGACAGCTCTGACCGCACAGAACACCCTTGGAGTGAGCGACACATATATGGTTCATACCGATTTTGTCATGAAGCAGCTTGAAGCTGTTCTGGATGATATTGGTACCGATACAGTTAAGACGGGAATGCTCAGTTGGGGAGGAATTGTCTCACGAGTTGCCAAGATTATCGAAGAGCGATCCCTTTTAGCCGTGGTTGACCCGGTGATGGTTGCCAAAGGAGGAGAACCGCTTCTCGGCAAGGAGGCTCACGACAGCCTTATTTCCCGGCTACTTCCTCAATCCTACCTGATAACTCCGAACCTTCCTGAAGTTGAAGTCATAACCGGGATCGAACCACGAACCGTCGCAGAGATGATTGAAGTGGGACAATATATACAAGAGCTGGGCGCCCGTAATGTTTTGATCAAAGGGGGTCATCTGAGTGGAGATGCCACTGACATTCTATTAATGGGAGATTCTGTACATCATCTGACAGCTCAGCGAATTGATACGATCAATACCCATGGAACCGGCTGTACCCTCTCGGCGGCTATCGCAACCTTCCTTGCCCAGGGCTACCCTCTGAAACGTGCTGTGGA
>JAOZQF010000044.1 GCA_029932345.1 Desulfuromusa sp.
CGATCATGCAGTCGAGACAGACACAGCAGACCGATAATTGCCCCGAGAAGTGCCATTCCCATATCCGACTGGGTATCCCATACATAACCTTGAGTCCCGAGAAATGCTTCAGCATTCTCCCCACTTGCCAGAGCAACCCACCATTCAATCAATTCATAGAAAGCACTGAATGCAAGGCAAAGAGAAACCACAAAAACAAATTGCCAGTTTTTCCCACGGACAAGATCTTTTCTGATGATAATTTCTCTGGCGATCAATGCCGGGACAAATCCCTGCGCGAAATGACCCAGTTTATCGTAATTATTTCGAACCGACCCCATAAGATCGCCCAAATAATCAAACAGTGGAACTTCCGCGTAAGTATAGTGTCCACCAACCATCAAAATGATGCAGTGAATAAGGATTAACAGGTAAACCAAGGGAGTCAGCCTGAATGATCGATAGGTTACTGCCAGAACAACAGCACCGATAACTGCCGGGAAGACTTCCAGCACCCAGGTCAACTGATCTTTTGGTGCTATCCCAGACCAGATCAAACATGAGCCGAATATGACCATCCAAAGATATTTGATGATTCAGTCCTCACTCTATCGTCTAGAGGTTAAATTCTACCCGAGGAAGAAACAACCAAAACGGGGACTCACCGATATCATAACAGTTGAGCCCTAGCTGAACCACGAAATTTTGAGAAGTCCGTTCTCCGTTTGAAGACGACCTCTTTCTCTGCCATCCATTTTATGTTACAAACTCCCATATATATACGATAAACTTTCAACCGGCATCATCTATCAGAAAAAACAGATTAAAGCCTGTGGGGAAATATGACTCGCCGACCCTTTACTTTTTTCAGCAACCTCAAAATTCGCTGGAAGATGTTAGTTATCATCCTGCCAGTGGTTATCATTCCTATTTTTTTACTCGGGGGAACCATCGGCTACATTGCTACCAACCAGGCCTATGAAGGGCTGGCAAACACCAGTAAAGCCGACCTTGACCACATGGCCAGTTTTACTCTTGATCTGCTTGATAGCCATCATCGTCAATTTGAGGTCTATCGAGAAGACAAAAAAAAGATTGTTCACCAAGAGATGAAATCTCTTGTTGACCTTGCCTACACCTTGATTAATGAGCAACAACACCAGCAGGACATTGGCAATATTGACTTAGTTGGAGCCCAGCAGTCAGCACGGAACAGCTTCAAAGAGGTCAGTATCGGCAGCAGTGGTTATCTTTTTGCCATTACCAGCAAGGGGGAGTTAACCGTCCATCCTGCCAGAGAAGGTGAAAATATCATTGATGAGCAAGATGAAAATGGTCGTTATTTCATCAGGGAGATGGCAGAAAGAGCTCTCAACTCTAAACCTGAAGAGGTTCTCTATACTATCTACCCTTGGAGTAACGAACAGTTGGGAGACAAACGTCCACGAAATAAAATTGTCGCGTTTCGTTACTGTCCAAAGTGGGACTGGATCGTTGCTGCCGGTGGTTATCTGGATGAAACCTACGATGACCCTGAATTTGAAAAAAAAGCTTTAGCAACCCTTTCTCAGCAGATTAAAAATAAGAAAGTTGGTAAAACCGGATACATTTTCTGCATGTCAAGCAACGGCACCATGACCATTCATCCAGATTCTGAAAATCAGAATTTATTATCGACACAAGACACAACCGGGCAGAAATTTATTGCTGAAATGGTGGAAAAGAAGAATGGCTGGATTCGCTACCCCTGGCAGAATATAGGTAGCGAAAAAGCCAGAATGAAGATTGTCCGCTACCGCTACTTTGAACCCTGGGATTGGATTATTGCTGTCGGCAGTTACGAGGATGAATTTTACCGAACGGCAAATAACCTTAAGTGGCGAATTGGCTGGTCTGTGTTATTGCTTGCCCTGTTGATCGGGTGGATCGCCACAATTCTCCTTTTTCTAGCCTCTAAAGTTCTGACTGATCCGATTCATAAAATGATTACGGTTATTCGCAGAGTTAAACAAGGACACCTGGATGAACAGATTCCAGCAGAAAGTCACGATGAGCTGGGAGAACTGGCAATCGCCTTCAATCGAATGATCCGGATGTTAAAAAAGAACCAAGAACTGGAAGCAACCCTGACACAGCAGGGGAAAATGGCATCACTGGGGGTACTTTCCTCGGGAATTGCTCATGAAATTAACAACCCTCTCGGGATCATCCTCGGCTACGCTGGACACCTGGAAAAAAAGATGGGAAAAGACGATCCCAATTTCACCTTTATCCATGAAATCAAACAAGAAAGTAAACGTTGTAAAAAAATTGTCCAAAATCTGCTGAGTTATTCACGAACTCCCAGACCAGTCCTTGAACCGACCGATATCAACAGCTTACTTCACGAAATTATCGATTTTGCCGGAAACCATTCCGACCTTTTGCAGATCAATATTGTTCAGAACCTAGCTTCCGATATTCCGAAATTCTTAACCGACATGGATCAACTTCGACAAGTTACGATTAACCTCCTCCTCAATGCGGCAGCAGCATCTTCGCAAGGAGGGGAAATCAGAGTCACAACAACACTTGAGGCGAATCAACGGGTGCGGGTTGAATTTGCCGATGATGGTGAAGGAATTTCTGAGGAAAATCTGGAAAAAATGTTTGAGCCATTTTTCACAACAAAAACACGCGGCACCGGGTTAGGACTTGCCATTACCAAGCAGATTATTGATATGCATCAGGGGGAAATTTTTATCGATTCTGAAGTCGGAAAAGGGACAACCGTTGCTATTTACCTCCCCCTGGTTCGGGAAGAATATTGATGGCGACACCATCATATTTATGTTTGCAGGAAGATCAAAAACATTAAAGCACGTGGGAACTTAAGGTCATACTATGTCAGCTAAAAAAATTATGGTTATCGATGATGAAGAAGGTCTGTGTCGAATGATGGCAACTGTCCTGATGGATGAGGGTCATGCTGTCCGCACTTTTAATGATCCACAGGAAGCCCTCGACCTGTTCCGACCTAATATTTGGGACTTGGTCATCAGCGATATCAAAATGCCGGGAATGAATGGGCTGGATCTCTTACAAAAAATCAAAGCTTGCGAGCCCGATATTCCAGTTATCATCATTACCGCCTTTGCCACAGTAGAAATGTCGATTCAAGCCTTGCGGAATGGTGCTTATGACATGCTGACAAAACCGTTTGAGCCGGACGAGCTCCTGTTCCGCGTCCGCAATGCGTTAAACCACAATCAATTAATGACCGAAAATCAGAAACTACGCGAGGAACTTGAGGGGAAATTCAATTTTGATAACATTATCGGAGCCTCAACAGCGTTACAACATCTGCTCGATAAAGTAGAAAAAGTTTCTGTCCGCGACACCTCGGTTTTAATCAGCGGAGAATCCGGGACAGGAAAAGAACTGATCGCTCAGGCGATTCACTACAATTCCCCCCGGAAAGAGCAACCCTTTATCGCGATCAACTGTGGTGCCATTCCCGAATCGGTGATGGAAAGTGAATTGTTCGGTCACAAAAAAGGGGCATTTACTGGTGCCGATACGGATAAAGAGGGTCTGCTTAAAGCTGCAGATAGAGGAACTCTTTTTTTAGATGAAATTGGCAATTTGCCACTAACTGTTCAAAAAACATTATTACGATTTTTGCAGGAGAAGGAAATTAGACGGATTGGAGACACCCATTCGACCAAAATTGATGTCAGATTAATTTCGGCAACGAATTCTGATCTGGAAAAGGAGATCGAGCATGGAGCTTTTCGCGAGGATCTCTTCTATCGCCTCAACGTCATCAATCTCCACTTGCCACCCCTTCGCCAGCGCAAACCGGATATCCCTCTGTTAGCAGCACATTTTGTTGTTGAACAGAATGAAAAGTTCAAAACAACTATCAGTGGTCTTTCTACAGAAGCACAATATGCTGCAAGCGAGTATTCATGGCCGGGCAATATCCGCCAACTGAAAAATGTTATCGAAGCCTGCATCACGATTGAGACCGAAAAACAAATCAGCTTGACAACTCTGGCCCAGTTTATCGAAACGGATGAAACGTCAGTTGACAGTGATGAGTACAACAAGGCCCTTGCCCATTTTGAAATCGATTATCTGCGGCAATTGCTCAGTTCAGTGGACGGGAATATTGAGGAGGCGGCGAAAAAAGCGAGTATGAATATGGCAACGATCTACCGTAAATTGAAAAAATACGGGTTGCGCAAGCAAGATATCGTGTAGAGGGGATGGGATAAATATGAATCTATTTTTTTCAACCTCCTCCGTTAACAAAGGGAGAGGCGAACCCCGACATTTTCCAGAGACATCTAAATTTAAACCTACAGAGTTGGTTTAAGGGCTTGGGAAAAAGCAACAAGCTTAAGGTGGTGGGATTTCAGAAACGAACTCCCAATTGGCTTCATGCCCCAGAGGCCCGACAAGGTGGAGAAATTCGAAAAACGGAACCCCGACCGGTTTCATCACCCATAGCCCCAAAACACAGAGCACCAGGAATGTCATCACCCAGTTAAGAATCTGGGTTCGCAACGCCCAGTTAGGTTCTACGCGCGGTTTCTTTTTTGATTCGTCGTCATCATTTTCTTTTGTACGCCGGCGAGCGCCGTTACGGATCAGCCGTCCCGACGACAGGAAGATAACTGCGGTCACGAGAAACTGCGGCATCACTGCGGCACTGAGAACTCCCATTGCCAATAAAATAGCGTAATACATTAACGCCGCCATACCCAAAAATGTCATCTGTTGACTTAGCTTCATCTTGACAACCTCAGACTAAAGATTTTCTCCAACCTATCTCATTACTCGCGAATCACCAAATTGTACTATTGCCATATACATGGCAATCAGGGCGGAACAGAGACCAAAAATACAACCGATGGTCAGAAAAATCTGACCTTCCCTCAGTTGATCCAGAGATAGCGACATCAGGCAAACCATCATTGTGCCATAAAGGTACTGCATTGACAAACCCTGCCGGAAGCTACGCAGAAAAAGGATCGCAACAAACAGCGCCCAGAGGCTCAAATACGAAAATGTCGCCATTGTACTCGGAGATTCTCCGTAGCCCAGTCTTGGAAAAACTTCGTAGCCGATAAGAGACAACCAGAACATTCCAAAGGGGAGAAACGTACCGGCAGCGTAACGATGGCCCTGTTTTTGGCCATGGATACCGACCATAATTTGAACCGCACCACTGATCAGCAGCAGGTAACCGATATAACATGCCGAGTGTTCAACAACATTGGCCTTACAGAAAATGTAGGCAAGCAGACTGACCCCCAAAGCCAGCAAACCAAAACCGGGTAACTGTTTATGCTCTTTGGTGTAATAAGTTGTCGTGTTCATGGCGCGCTCCGTAACATTAGAATATATCAAAACAGCTTGAGAGGACCTTGCTTTCAGCAAGGCCCTCTCGTTCACTCAATTCAACCGTTTATTAATCCTGAGCTTTCTGCAAGGACAAGTCCTCTTCTGCAAATGCGTAAATTGACTCTGTTGTAGTTGCAGTTGCAGGCGCTTTTGCTTTGCGTAGCGACATTGCCATCATAGTACCGACCAGAAGGAGGACACCGGCAACGATGAAGGATGAATCCATGCTTCCAGTTTTCACTTTCAGCATTTCGGAAAGGCGTACCATCGTGAATGCGCCGACACCCCAAGCGGAGAAGAGCATGCCGTAGTTCATGCCGAAGTTCTTCATACCCCAGCTATCCTTGGCAAATGAGGGGAAGAGAGAGAGATTGGTACCATAGTTGAAAACCATGGCAGTCACCAGTGCAGCAACCAGAACTGGACTGCTGTTGGGATTACCAAGAATCGGGATGGCAGCAAACATCAGGACTGCCTGGAAGGCGAGCATAATGGCGAGGGTATTCGCCCGACCGAGTTTATCAGAAACAACGCCAGCAACCAGGCGACCAGCGGCATTACCAACTGACATGATAATAACAACCAGGAAGGCCATTTCACCCATAGATGCTTTAGCCAGCCCCTTGGCGCTACCGATAACCATCAGGCCAGCGCCTGAACCGATGAAAAAACAGAGCCACAGAGTGTAGAATTTGGCAGTCTTGAAAAGCTGTGAAGGGGTCAGATCAGGAACGCTGGAAGCTGTATTAGATGCTGATTGATTGGCTTTGGGATCGGCAACAAAATCTGCCGGGGGATTGGAAATCAACATCCCAAGACTGGTGACTACGATTGCGAAAGCGATACCGAAGTACATCATCGATTGTTGCAGACCAACGGTTGCCAGCAGATATTTAGCCAGAGGAGCAATATAAACCGATGCCAGACCGAATCCGGAGACAACGATGCCGGCGATCAGGCCGGTTTTCTTGGGAGAAAACCACTTGAGTGCCGGTGGAGTGGCAGCGGAATAACCAAAGCCGATCCCGGTTCCCGCTAACATGCCGAAACCAACAACCCAGGCCCAGTAGTTAGTGGTTTGAGAAATCATGATAAAGCCGGCACCAACAAGCAGTCCACCGACGGCACAAGTCACCTTGGGACCAAACTTGTCTTGGCATTTCCCCGCCAGGATCATGGCAGCAGCAAATGCCAGACACGCGACGGCATAGGGATCATTAACACTGGAAGCGCTCCAGGTAAATGCACCTTCACCGCCAGCAGCGATTGAATCTGCAATAGCGCTTTTGAAAATACTCCAAGTATAGAGGATACCCAACGCCAGGTTGATACCAAGTGCTGCAAGTAAGACTTGAATTCCGCGATTCTTGACTGTTTGTGGTTGCATGGTAGATTTCTCCTCGGTAGGTAATTCTGCTCCTGAATTATCAGACTCTTCAGAAAGTTCAGAATTTAATTGAATAGATTGATACGAAGATGTCACGTGGTTAAGTCGGTGTGACAATGGCCATTTATTATTGAATTTAATTTTGATAGGTGCATGGTTTACATGCGAGTGTGATTCACGTAGGGACGAGGTCGCTGGGACAGAGGCACTGGCAGACTCAAGTTGAGAATCAAACTTTTCCAGAACTTCTGGATGACTCTTAGCCAGAGCATCAAACTTGTCGCATTCACGGTAACTGCAAGAGCAGAAATGGGACATCGCGACAACATCATACGGATAAATATAATCTTCACCTACATCACAAAAGTTTTCATCATGGTCAAAATAGGGACATATCGGCATAGCTTCCTCCTCAAGATAACGACTTACTGACCATCAATATCGCAACCCTTATGCCAATTCTAAAAATAATTTTTCGTACAATTACAGCATGTTACAACCTTATAAGTTTTTAGCGATTTGATCTTTTTCGCATATTTGCAAAAACTACCAGATCAACTCGACAGTAAAACCGCACAAATATAAAACCTTGTTATAACTATCAAGTCTCTATTTTACTGGTCTTAGGAAGAAAAAATGGATTGATGGGATTCAAAAAAAACCAGGTTTTGCATTTTTGAAAAACACTTTGAGTTGTTTTTGCAAAAATGCAAAAACAACGGGAGAGGTCTTCTTGTCACCTGCGCTATTAGACGGATAACGGAAAAAGGGTCTTTTTTGGAAAGTGGATGGGAATTTTAAAAAGTTGAAGAGCTCCACAATTCAATACACCAGACATAGGAAAAGCCCTCAATCGAAGAAATTGAGGGCTTTTCCTTCAGAACTACCAATAAATTATCTACTACTTCGGGATTGTCCCCTGAACCCCCTCAATAAAGAAGTTCATGCTTAACAACTCTTTATCGCCAAAAGTTTTTCCAGCTTCCAGAATAATTTTACCATCCTGCCCTTTGATCGGTCCGGTGAAAACCTGTAATTTATGCTCCATGATCGCTTGCTTTTTTTCAGCAACCAATTTTTGAACCTGCTGTGGGACTTTGTCACTTAAGGGAGCCAGTTTGACAACTCCGGTCTCCATCCCCCACCAGATTTCTTCAGGTTTCCAGGTCCCATTATGAACCTCTGTCGCAAAGTATTTATACAGCACACTCCAGTCCCAGATAGGGGCGGTCAAAAAAGCGTTGGGTGCATACTGGCGCATATCAGAATCGTTCCCGATAGCGAACGCCCCTCTTGCTTCAGCCGCCTGCAACGTTGCCGGGGTATCCTGATGCATCGAGAGGACATCAGCACCAACATCCAGCAGTGAGTCAGCGGCCTCCCTTTCGAGACCGGGATTAAACCAGGTCTGGGTCCAGACAACTTTCACAGTTGCCTCGGGATTGACCTGACGAACCCCTAAAGTGAACGCATTGATCCCCCGGATAACTTCGGGGATAGGATAAGCACCGACATAACCGATGATATTGGACTTGGTCATCGAGCCCGCAATAATTCCGGAAAGATATTTCCCCTGATAGTAGCGGCCAAAGTAATTGCCCATATTTTCGGACATTTTGTAACCTGAGCAATGTTCAAAGGTGACATCTTTGAAGCGTTTGGCAACTTCAAGAGTCGGGTCCATAAAGCCAAAACTTGTGGTGAAAATCAGATTGTACCCCTTATTGGCAAGCCCCATAATCACCCGCGTTGCTTCAGCTCCATCAGGGACAGATTCGATAAAAGTAGTTTTTGTAACAAACGGGAGTTTCTCCATTTCAATACGCCCCTGATCATGGGCAAAAGTCCAACCACCATCACCAACCGGACCGACGTAAACAAATGCCGCCTTGATATCTTTGGCACAAACGGTCGAGGCAAAAGAGAGGACAAGCAACATCAAAGATAATGAGATAATTTTTTTCATAACGATTCATTCCTTCTGATTATTTTAGGGGTCAAATAAAGCGACAAACTTTCAAAAAAAGAGACAGATCACATTATTCGTAAGCTGACGGCACAGCACAGATCATTTTAAGATCTTCGGTCTCCGAAGTATTTCGATATTGATGCTTCTCATTTGGAATAACCAGAGCAAACTCTCCGGCTTTGATGGGATGGAGTTCTCCCGCTTCATTCACCAGAACCCCCTCTCCCTGAATCACATAATTCAGGTGTTCGGAGTCGTGGATATGGTAGGGGGTGTGACCACCGGGGACAACTGTGAACACTCGAAATGAAAAATTCGGGGCACCGTCAGCAGAACCCAGAGGGACTTGTTTGGTGACACCGACGGCTCCAGCCATCTGCATCGGGGCAGAAGGGATCTGTTCCAACGAGGTAATTTTCATAAAATATCTCCATAAAGAATAAACCTGTCCAATTGAATCTGCACAAGATAACAGACTCGGTTGGGAGCAACAAGAAAACAAGAACCTTAACCCTTTATCTTGCTCGACCAAATTGCTATTATTCAGTTTTCCATCTCAGCTTAATGAGATTGGTTCATTTGCAACTGCCATATTTATCGTTATCGCCACCACAACCTCCTGGAGGAAAATCAATGAATCCTGCTGCACTGATTCCCACGCCTGATGCCATTTCCGTCCCCTGGGGCTGGTTCTATGTTCTGCTGATGGTCACTTTCCTGCTCCATATTCTGGTGATGAATGCCATGCTGGGCGGCGGGATTATTGCCCTGATCAGTTCTTTTCGTGGTGGAGATCAGAACACCCTGCTGAGTAAAGAATTTGGCTATAAATGGCCCTATACCATTGCTTTTGCCGTTAATATGGGAGTTGCCCCGTTGCTGTTTATGCAGGTTTTATATGGCCAATTCATCTATAGCAGTTCGGTGCTGATGGCCGTCTGGTGGTTTTCCATCTTTGGTCTGCTGATTCTTGCCTACTATGGGGCATATATCTATGATTTCAAATTTGAAGCGTTGGGCAGTTCACGCATCTTTATATTGGGATTTTCCGTCATCTGCCTGCTCTATATCGGCTTTTTGTTCAGCAACAATATGACTTTGATGATGCACCCGGAAAAATGGCAAGCCTATTTCAACAATCCGGATGGCACCTTGCTCAATCTGAGCGACCCTTCCCTGCTCCCGCGTTACCTCCACTTTGTCGTTGGCTCAGTTGCCGTGGCCGGGCTGTTTCTTGCTCTGGTCGGGCACTTCCATTTCACCAAAAGTTCAGTCGACCGGGAAGCCCTGATAGCTAAAGGGATGACTTACTTTACCTACGCCACCGTAATTCAGATTCTGATCGGCTGCTGGTTTCTCATGGCACTGCCGAAACAGGTGATGATGGTTTTCATGGGTGGTAGCGCTTATGGAACCGGGCTGCTGCTGTTGGGAATCATCCTGGGAATTGTGGTGATCTATTTTGGTTATAAAAAACGGCTGATCATGACATCAATTATCACGCTGGTAACAATCATCGTGATGATCTTCATCCGCGACCTGGTGCGAATAGCCTATCTGGAACCCTATTTTCAACTTTCTGACCTGGTTGTAGAACCAGAATATTCACCATTGATTTTTTTCCTGGTGACTTTTGTCCTCGGGTTGGTCCTGGTTGGATACCTGCTTAAACTCGCCTTTGGCTGCCGCAAGGAGGTGACAAAATGAATTATCCAATCTGGGATTTGACAGTTTATGGTGGGGGTTTTCTGATTGCACTCGTCGCAGTCGTTCACGTTCTGGTGTCACACTTTGCCGTCGGTGGTGGCCTTTTTCTGGTTATGTTGGAGAAGAAAGCCTACAAAGAAGATGACGCGGGACTCCTTGACTATGTCAAAAAACACAGCAAATTCTTCCTCCTGGTTTCAATGGTCTTCAGTGGCATGACCGGAGTTGGTATCTGGTGGACAATTGCCCTGCTTAATCCGGCCGCAACCTCCAGTCTGATCCATACTTTTGTCTTTGGCTGGGCCGCTGAATGGGTTTTCTTCGTCGGCGAAATTGTTGCCTTGTTTATTTATTATTACACCTTCGGCAGGATGGATCGAAAAAACCACCTGATCGTCGGCTGGATTTATTTCTTCTGTGCCTGGATGTCACTCTTTTTAATCAACGGCATCATCGGCTACATGCTCACCCCGGGAGCATGGATTGAAACGCACAATTTCTGGGATGGCTTCTTCAACCCGACATTCTGGCCGTCATTGATCTTCCGCACCGGTCTTTCCTTGACCCTGTGCGGAGTCTTCGGTTTTGTCACCGCAGCATTTCTCAAAGATGCAGACCTGCGGCAAAAGATTATGCGCACCTGTGCCGCCTGGGTTGCCATCCCCTTTACCCTGATGGTCAGCGGTGGCTGGTGGTATTTCATCGCCATCCCGGAACCAGCAAAAACCATCATGCTGGAGAAATCGCCGGAAGTTGCCGATTATATCCAACTGCTGACCTGGGTCATGCCGATTCTCTTTATCGCCTCAATGATTATGACCATCCGCCTGCCGAACAGTTTTCAAAAAGTCTTCTGTTTTGTGATTGTCGGCATCTCTCTGGTCTACTTTGGCGCATTTGAATTCATCCGTGAGGGCAGTCGTCGCCCTTTCATCATCTACGATCATATGTATTCGAATCAGATTTATGTCAAAGATGTTCCAGAAGTTCAAAAATCGGGATTTCTCGCTTCAGCCAAATGGACCAAAGAGAAAAAAGTCACCGATGAAAACCTGTTGGAAGCGGGTCATGACTTGTTTAAATTCCAATGCAGCCCTTGCCATTCGGTGGATGGTTTTCTCAATGATATCAAGCCGCCGGTGGCAAAATATGATAATGCCTTTGGCATGGATGCCAAACTGGACGGCCTTGGCAAACTCAACCAGTACATGCCACACTTTATGGGCACCCGTGAAGAACGTTGGGCTCTAGCCAACTATATTGTCAGCGACCTGAACAAAATAAGTGGTAAAACCCTGGGAAATTCGGTTGCTGAGCAAAAAGAACTGCCGGTCACCATTCCCCCCTTCGACAAAGAGAAGGATGAGTACATTCTCCTCTCCTGGAACAGCCAGGGGATACATGCTGTTTCAGACAGCAGCCCCTATTGGATCATCCAACCACCCGCCAATAATATCTTTGCCCAGTTGGTTAAACGGGGGGATTCTCCAGAAATCATAATTGCGGAAGTCGAAATCAGCTATCAGGCCGAAGAGGGCTTTGCCTACCCGGAAAAACAAATCCAGTTCTGGAACCATGCCAGCAAACTCCTCGGAACTGATCTGGCTCCCGGCGTTGGCCTTGAGGGACTAAAGGTCTCCGGGGTCATGCAGATTGAAGAAGACCATCGTGCCTTCAGTGCGGTATCTGTTCCAGTGGTTCCCTATCCTGAAGATGGCAGTTTTAATCCCTATCCGATCTTTACGATCACCGCCACAGACAAGGCAACCGGAAAAGTTCTGGCAACCACTAAAACCGTTGTCCCGACATCGACTGAAATGGGTTGTAAAAACTGTCATGGGGGTGGTTGGCAGGTTGATGGGATGGCGGGAATTACTGCTGAAACCAGTCTTGATGTTCTCGCCACTCACGATAGAATCAGCGGCACCGATCTAGTGGAACGAGCAAAGAACGGCGAGCCAATGTTCTGCCAGTCGTGTCACGCCGATTCAAACCTTGGAACCAAAGGAAATCCGGAGCTGTTAAATTTTTCTGCTGCAATCCACGGCTGGCATGCCAACTTCCTCACCGAGCGCGAAGGGGGAGAAGCCTGCGCGGCCTGTCACCCATCGAACCCGGACGGGGCAACACAATTCTTCCGCAGTCACCATTCCGAATTCATGGACTGTACAAACTGCCACGGAACGATGGAAGATCACTCCCTGAGTCTGTTGAAAAAAGAACTTGAAGCCGGCAAAAAAGGTGCGGCACGATTGATGGAGAATCTCCAGGCAAGAGTTGTCGATTCAGTGGATGAGATCAAGCCACGATCTCCATGGATCAACGAGCCCGACTGCCTGAATTGTCACGAAGAGTTTGAGATGGGCAGCTCGATGGATGCTTTCAACACCTGGACAGAGGGTGAAGAGGGGTTGTTCCGCAACCGTCACGATCAGATGGAAGCGATGATGTGCTCCGCCTGTCACA